>CAXUHF010000001.1:0-8322 GCA_964250765.1 uncultured Ktedonobacteraceae bacterium
GGGGCTAGCCGTGAATGGCTCGGATGGAGTTGGGAGTGTGCTAGAAATATTACGCGCTGAACTAGAACAGGTGATGGCTCTTGTGGGTTGCCCCACACTAGCGAGTATGAATCAATCCTTCATACGCACGAGTATGTCAAATAGGTAAGGGAGTTAGGCAATGGAGAACACATATAGAACTTCAACAACCTTATCCAATGAGTTTCTTTCAAGACTTATACCTGACTTGGACGATGATACGGTTCGGGCTATCATCTTGCATGGTAGTTATGCACGTGGAGATGCACGTCCTCCCTATAGTGACGTTGATCTGGTACGCATAACGAAGGAAACACCAGAACAAACTCAGGAGAAAAAGTTTCTCTGGCGTGATGGATATCTTTTGAATCTCTCAAGTAGGCCGCTCTCTATCTACAAAGAGTGGCTCACCACACCAGAAGAGGCTATTTTTAGGATACAAAGTATTCGAGAAGCACACATCCTCCTCGATAAAGATGGAGCCTTTCGTGCTTTCCAACAAGAAGCTCTGAACTGGAAGTGGGAACCATTACAGGAGTCTGCTAATAAATATGCTAGTCAGCTTCTGCTGGAACAAACTGAAATCGTTCTCAAAATTCTGAGGGCAATTCAAGAACCTGATGTTGTTACACTTATAGAAATGATCATGCTTGATCTTCTCTCAGATATTACAGAAGCTGTTGCTGTACAGCAAGGTATATTAGTGAAAAGTGGGTTTTCCTACTTGCATCAAGTACAAGAAACGATGGGTCTCAACTCGGCTTGGACTCGTTATTACATGAGTGCAGTCGGAGAACCTATAGAATCTGTCTTACAGCTTACAATAGAAAAAAAAGGAATTGCTGCTCTTAAACTCTATCAGGAAACAGTTAAACTTTTGCAGTCTTCCTTACTTCCTGAGCATAGGGAAGTGATTGAGCAGTCAATAAATGTAGTAGAGCAGGTCCTATCAAATAAAGAGGCTCTCTAAATTTCGGATCAATGGCTCATCCTTCCACGTCTTTTGCATTTGCTGAAAGACTATAAAAGACTCTTGAAAACGTCTCTTACTTCCGATAGTGATAGATGCCTTACCAGCTGTCTCAAGGTAGTGGGTAGCTTGTTCCATATCCTTTAGCTCTACAAAAACCTCTGCTTGGCAATTGAGTAAATCAATACGAATTCGTTCCGGCATTGCTACCTTTGGCTGTAGCCCATCAATACGAGCAAAGATTTTCGCTGCCTCGTTCGGTTGACCAAAGTGAAGGTGATGCAGGCCATCGCAAATGATGAGTGTAGAATATCTACAAATGGTACGAAGGAAACTCGGTTCGTTGTCATATTTTTCCGGGAAATACTCATAAGCCAATTCTAAGAAGCGGAATGCTTCTTGTTGCTGATTCAACTGAGCGTAAGCACCAGATATATCTGCATAGAGACATGCACGTAAGAGTGAAGAAACTTCTCCTAAATATGGAAAGGTTTGTTGATAGATTTGTAGTATCTTATCGGGACGGCCCAAATAATTATAGGTAATTGCTAGCTGTCGTATAGCGGCGATTTGTAAGTTGCGGTCAGCTGCTAGTTTCCCATATAGCAAGGATTGTTCGCTCAATTGCTGTCTCGCTTGGAGATCGTTTCGGTGTCCAGCGAGAGAAGCCGCAAGCAGGTACCCTTGTGAAGCAATATTTGCTGATGTTCTTTGGTCACTTAACGTGATTTTTGCTAAAGACGTAATGTGTGGAAGATAGGACCAGAGTATGCGTTCTGCAACCTTAAGTTCATTTCCTTCACTAAGATGTCGGCACGTATCTATCAGGGACCGAAAACTCTCTAGTGTCTCTGGTGCAGCCTCTGTAACATTCAATAATTGAGCATGGTCATACGAGAGATTATCCCATTCATTGTGGTCCGCTATAAAAGTTGGTGAGAATGCTACTGTACCTACTAATGCGAGTAGTTGCTGTAGCAGGTCACGACGTGATGTATTCAAATTCGTCTGTCTCTCTAGTCCACGAACTTTTTCTACTATATCCTGTATAGTGGCTCGTGAAAAGGAAGAGGATGCGGTATCTTGCTGATTAAGCAGATAAACCTTACCTGTTTCTTTAGCTGGTATATTCGTTTCTATCTGTGCTTCCTCCTCTATCACTACAGGAGAAACAAACGTGGGGGAAATGAGCTTGTGTTTTCTTTGTTGCTCTTGTATACGGTCTGCTAGAGCGGTAGTAGACGCATGTGGCTTAACCCCCAGTTCTTCATCTAAGGCACGAACACTCTGCTCGTAGCACTGAAGGGCTTCTTTCTCCAGTCCTTGTACCTGCAATGTCTGCATCAAGAGCGCAAGCATATCTTCATCCGTCAGATGCGTTGTCCAGTAGGGGCGAAGAACTTCTTCCGCCTCGCCATAGCGTTCTTCGTTGATATAGCATTCGGCAAGCCGACGTACACACCTGGGAAAGAGCATCTCGTGGCTGAGACGACGCGCATTGGTCCACTCTCGATACACGTCATCAGGCAAGAATGAGCCAGCTTTGCCAATCGCATACGCCCGTTCCCACCACGACACTGCATCTTCCTGGTGTTTCTGACGTTCCGCACGATTGGCTTGCTTCATCGCCTCCTCAAACGCATCGACATCGACCCACAGCAGTGTTTGATCAGCAATCTGGAAGCCCTCTCCTCCTGGAGACTCATAGAGGAGACTCTTCATTTTGCTCTCGTTCTTTGGCTCTTCCTCGTTGGTACGAAGGAGGACACGAAGTACGCGTGTGGCTTGACTGAGACTGTGGCGTCCCTCTTTCTCACCAGACTCAGGCCACAGGGTATCTGCAAGAAAAGTTTTGGTGGCATGGCGGTTCTCACTGCAGAGCAACAGCTTGAGCAGATTGAGGGTTGGGCCTGGTCGTTCGCCCCATTCGGACGAGGGAACGTCTTGGTAGATGGGAGGCAAGTCAACGTTTGTGTTCTTTCGACGGAGGATACGAAGTGGTCCACACAGAAATATTTTGAGAATAGGACTATCAGGAATGTGCGAGTAGCGAGCTTGTTCATCATTCATAGTGTCTACAACCCCTATTTTAACATCTTCTCCATATCATTATTCATCAAAAGTCAGGTGTATACAATACTGTTTTCTATCATCTGTGACGGGTGTCACACATATTCGAGTATCTTTGCAAAGTATACCCTCCACCTAGTATGAAGTCCAGAGAGGAACGGACACCCGTGTTTAGAAATATCTCTCTTTATATGAAATAGTGGTGAAAGTACCAACGAGTGTGTGCAATCAATCGATCAAAAGGTGCCTTTAGAAAGCTAGCAGACATATCGCACGGAAAACGCACGCGACAGCAAGAAATTAGCACGACAAGTTCTTTTTTTTACAGTGACAAACTCTCCTAGAGATCGATCAAAAGCTGAACGGTATTCTCCTCTAAAGGCAATAGTTTCTCAGTTGGAAAGATCGCGGCCAAGTTGCATATATCCTCTTCCTCAACATTAATGGTTGTGCTTTTCCTCTCGTAGTCATGCATGCTCCCATCGTTAGACATCTTCAGGCGCACTACCCAGGTTCGGAACTCGTCTGCTTCTTCTCACTCTACGAGGCGGTAGCATGGGCACTCTTGAGCCATCGCATCCATATCATGCAGGCGGCCCGAATCAGGGCCCATCTGAATTAGCGGAATGGGCCACTAGTAACATCCAGGCATCCTAGAAGGCTTATTCAATAGGACTATCAAACTAGCGATGCTTGCGAAGGAGATTACGGAATACCTCCGCAGCAGATGTATTTCCGCGCTGATTAGTAAAGACGGTCTCATCAGCCATGCGATAAACAAACCACAAATCATCGTATCGTCTCGGACCAGCAATCCAAATCACTTTTCCAAGTGCTTTAGCATAGCCGATCTCCGCAATTGTGCCATAGCAGTCGATACCATCAACCCAGGCGAAGACCAGATCGGCTTGTTGGATAGCGTGAAAGCACCATTGTTGAACCTGTTTCCTCTTTTCTTCCAAACGCTCTACATGCTTATAGCTATTAACATCTTCTATATTGCTACCGTGTGCTTCTCCATCCGTATATCCGTAACCATGCCCTCCATACACATCAACAAAAAAGGGGCCAGTATAGGTTAATCCACAAACCGTAACATTGCCTTTGACAGGCCAAGAATCTCCATGCCCTATCGTCAAGGGATTGTACCCAAGTTGAAAAGCATGATCTCCAGGAGCATCATATTTATCAAAAAATTTATGTCGCCAGTTATCATCTTCCATCTTGCCAGCAATGTAAATCGCTTCAATTTCTTTCATTTCATAGCCTCACATTTTCTTATCTCAATACAGGAGCGCGTTTTCATCGATTATTGTAGTGATTCCTAGAAAACCTCTAATAAAGAAAGTGTACACGAACCAGCCTCTTTTTGAGAACCCAGTTATCTCCGAAGTTCTGACCAAAAATGTGGATGAGTTGTCTCTTAAGCCCTCATTTGACCAACCTTCTCAGCATTACAAAGACGGCCTATCAGCAGAAGAAGGGACAAAATTTGATCAGTTTCATTCCAAGATTTACACTCGGTCTTGTTATACCTCTACCAACTTCTTCACCATTCTAGCGAATCATCCTCGTCCTCCACGTTTTCCTCAGTATCCCAAGGAAAGGGTTGTTTGAATGAAGAGCAGCTCCATTGAACTCCACAATTTCGGCACGTCTGTTGGGGAACTTCTCCTGGCGGCGGTGGGTCCCATTTATTCTGTTCCTCGCATGCAAGTTCTTTGGTCAAAGTATCTGCCAGCCATTCTAAAACATTCTCGTCATCATCCTCAGTCACAGGCACTCGGTAAAGTGCTTTCGGAGGGCGTTCTGTAAGAGGTGTTTTTCTCTCTAGCTCACGCATAAAGTACAATGCTGTTTCTTGAGGGACTTCGTTAAAACATCGTCGATAGAGAAATCCATAGAGCTTCATCTGCTGCTCGTAGTTCCGAAGTTCAGGACTTCCTCTGGAAGGACATTTCCCTGTTTTATAGTCCCAAAGAGCAATACCAGGTACGTTATTTCCCTGTTGAAGAAGTACCACATCGACTGTTCCTTTCAGCAAAATGGGGCCTCCTGGAGCCTTTTCCCATAGCCAACTCAGATGCACCTCAGCATCCCTAATGCGTGGATAAAACCAGTGAGCTTCAAGCGTATGGAAGATAGAAAGCATCCGCCAAAGTTGCTCTTGCTTATCAGAGAAAAGCTGTGGTAATCCTTGGAGCCGAATAGCCTCTTCGACAATCCGACCCTCCTCCAATGCCGTCTGCTCATCTGGTATCCAAGACATATCTCCTCGGTGTTGTGCCTCCTTGTAGCGTCCATGCAGATGCTTGATCGTCCGGTGTAATATCTGACCCATGACTGCTGATGGCGTATGTGATGGATACCGTCCCTCTGAGAAAAAGCGTGCGTTGTGTGGGCACAGGTGGAACTGGAGCAGGTCAGTTACTGCATGCTCACGAGTATGCTCACGCTTCTTTGAGGTGGTAAGACGTAGCTGTTGCTCTGCTAATCTGTACGCTGGATTAGTCATTCCAAAGTCCATGCTGCTCCGCTCCTTCTTGAACGTTGGTCTTGTCCTGTTTTTTTGAACTCCTGCTTCTTTTAGATTTGGAAGGCCATACCTCGATGTGCTTCCGAAACTGCTCTGTATCTCTTCCTAAACCAAGAGCCAGTGGCGATTGTTCGAAATGCTCATCGGTAATAAGTAAGAGGAGCACTGATTGCGGACGCGAATATGCCACATAGTGCAAACGCACGAGGTCTTGAACGGCTCGCTCGGCGTCTGTCCCTCCAAGGAGAAGATCGACGTTCCCTTTTTGCTCTTCAGTAAGGTCTTGCCGAAAAGGGTACACGTCTCGTTCGAGTTGGTGTTCCGATTTGGGGGAAACTTGATTTTGCTTATCCACCACGATGGCAACAACAGGAAACTCTAGTCCTTTCGCACGGTGAATGGTGAGCAAGGAGAGCATGTCGTCGAGAATCTGAGGAACACGTTCTTCTCCCCGCTCCAGATGCTCTTGTTGGACTCCTTCTACGAGCACGTAATACAGCCGCTCCATCCACCAGCTTGCCGCGCGCTTTTTCCCTGCTACGCCAGGTCTGTCTTCCAGAGGAATGCGGTATCCTCTCTCGACAACTCGGTCGTATGCATCAAGTGTCTGTATCAGCATTTGGGCTGCTGCCTCAGCATCAGGATTGTGTTCAATAGCTGTGATGCAGGGTGCTGCATTGAGAATCCTTTGTGCAAGTTTTGTAAGCGACATGCTGTATGCTGCCTTCTTTTCTGCCAACAACCATCCAGTCATGTGACGTGCCATCTGCTCTAGTAGAGGTTCTTCCTGGGCCGCTTGCCGACATTCCTCGACATACGCGGCATTATCGGTTGTAAAATGACCTGGAAGCAGATTTTTCGAGGAATCGAGAGCAAGAAAGAGCGTACCAAGTATTTGCTTATAGACCTTTTGCTCTTTGTAGGAAGAACGTCCCACAATGGGAATGCCCTGCTGTTGAAGTTCATTGACATAGGCAAACCCTGCTCCTCTTCTTTTAAAGCTATGTGCCAACAGCGCACAGTCAGCATACGATTCAATGACCCCCTCTTCCTTGAGCAACCGCAAGGCTGTCACAAAGTTTTCGGCACTCTCCTTCGGGTTTTTTCCTCGAATAGCCCAAACTGCTGGATGAATGAGACGTGAGGGAGGCCGAGCACGTACAGGAGCTTTTTCTGCTATTCGTGCATACGGCAGTGACATCTGAGGATGAATCGAAATGATGTGGTTATACCAATCGACGATAGCTGGCTGAGAGCGGTAGTTCTCTAGGAGCGCGAACTGAGTTACTTCACATCCAGACCACGCTTGCTTACATTCTTGAACGAAGTGAACCAGACAGCTCACGGTGCCTCCCCGAAAACGATAGAGAGCTTGGTCGTCGTCTCCCACCACACATAAATTATGAGGAGGAGCCGTGGCAAGAGCACGATAAATTTTGGCTTGGAGCACATTGGTATCTTGGTACTCATCCACAAAGACATACTTGATGTCTTGTCGCCATACTGCTCCTTCTTGAGAGTGCAAGAGTTCCAGGGCTTGTTGCTGCAATAACGTTTGATCAGTAAAATGCCGTTCCCGAAGAGCTGCTTCATACTCTTCAACAAATTCGATCAGCTTTCCATAGAGTGGGGAGGCATCGGCAAAACGAGCGCGGTCTATTTGGTCGTTGGCAAGACGCTCGTAGGCAGTTGTGAACATTTTTACCCACTGCCACCGCGAAGGACGAGAACGGTACTGCTTTTTGTCAATCCAGCATGCGAGCTGAATCTCTCCCATCTCACTTGTTTGGGTTGTATTTTTTCCAAAACTACTTGTGGTACGGATAAAAAAGGCTCGCTCCAATGCTTCAAGAGGCTGAAGATGACGGAAGCGGCTCCCTGGTGTTTGGGTAAGGATATCATAACAAATACTATGTAGGGTTCCCAAATGCATACGAGAGAGGTCAATGGTTTTGAGATGAGGGAACCGTAAGGTCAACCGCGCGAGGATTTCTTGGAGCCGATATCTCAATTCTTCTGCTGCTTTGCGTGTGAAGGTAGTTAAGACAATCGCTTCTGGTGGCACTTCCTGGACACAGAGGAGGAAGCAGACACGCAATGCAAGTGCATAAGTCTTGCCTACGCCTGGACCTGCGGTGATCTGAAGAGGGCCGTCACCATGATCCATAATCGTAAGTTGTTCAGCATTGGGATATCTCCCTAAAGATGCCCAGGCATTGAGAAATTCCTCACGAGTCATAGTATATCGTTTCTATTTCCGTCGAAACTAGTATTCCGAAAGGAATAACGCACATCTTGAGAGTCGGAACGAAAGGTCCTAGCCTAAGTATATCAAAAAGGGACGTTCTGCACGAAAACATTCTCTCTTAGATAGTATACATGATTAACATAGTATCTTCAGTATAATTGTAAAATTTGGAATTAAACTGATCAAATTTTGTCCCTCTTTGTCTCCATAATGGTCCTAGAAATCTGGTTTATTCGCATCTTGACACTGTTGGTAAACCTCTTTACTCTGCTTGTAATCATCTCTCATCAAGCGAGAAACATGCTCAAACGCTCTTCGAGCAAAGGGTTTACCAACAGTGTCAAAAGTGGGACAGAGCCAGGTTTCAGCTTATTTACCAGCACCCATTCGTTACTGCTAATGAGATACTTGGCGTTTACTTGCATGGCTAGAGGGACCCAATATACAACAAGGGTACGATATCCAAGGAAATTAAAGCCA
>CAXUHF010000001.1:8332-137346 GCA_964250765.1 uncultured Ktedonobacteraceae bacterium
CCAAACAAAAACACTCTTTGTCTACAATCCAATTAAATTAAAACGCCAAGTATCTCACTACAAGGACGCTAATGAACTCCTATGGTTCGTTGGAGGATGGTACAGCAGGGAGTGTGGCGACGATTGCATTGGTTTTTTTGCTCAAGGGATCATCCTGGTCTATACTTAGTGAACCGTCCATTTGAGGTATAACATCTTGTGGATTTGGAACGAAAACCATATTGCTATAGAGTTCCGTATCACTAAATGAAGCAGCAGGCATTCCCTGAACATGAAACTGGATTGTGAGGGGACGCTTCTTTGGACGATAATCAAAGATACGCCCCCAATAGGTCTTGCACTTTATAGAATGACGCCTTTGTAGTAAACCTACGGGTTTGCCTCCCTCTGTAAGAACAATACTCGTCGTTGTATGTGCATCTGAAACACATCCTCCAAGAACGGGGTCTGTTTGATTGCATAATGTAGCTTTCTGGTTCGCCGAAGCTGTGGCACATATCGGGTTGGGAGGAATCACTAAACCTGCAGCTAGTGCAAGCATGCGTGGCGAGAATCCAGGAGCATGAATCAGCATCGCGCAAAGTAGGAGCAAGAGTGTTCCTAGTATGCTCGCGAGTATGAGTAGATGAAGTTTATTCAATGGTTTCAAGTGTGTCATAGGTCCTTTCCTCTTGAGAGAGCAGATTGATTTGGTGTAACTCTCTCGTTCATTACCAGTCTAGCGAAGTTGACCTGTTAGACTGTGGGGTAGGACGTGGGTAGGTAGGCAGGTAGGATGTGGGTAGGTTTAATTGATATATGTTTTATGCGGTATGTTCAAGCCAAAAGGAGATGTGGTACATATTTATAGACCAAGTAACGCCGTTAGTCCATGTGCAAGCACATCTTGCTCCAGCACCACTACAACCTTGAGAGAACCGTAATATCCTCGAATAGGAACAAGAACTTGACGAATTGTGCTGGCGGCCTTTGTAGAAGGTGTGACGACCAGGATAAGGGGAAGAGGCATACGTGTTGAGAGTTCATAGGAGGCATACGCCTCAAATTTTTGTCGGTAGTCTTCTGGACCAGTAGTTGCTCGATCATACTCAAGATAAAAACGGCGGATTACACCATCATTCAACTCAACCACGAGTTCGGCATCTGGTCGAATCTGACGTGGCTCATCTTCTTGATGAAAGCTGTCTTGATAGTAATGTGCTGACTCATGAGCGCTCTTCCACTCAAGAACATGCTCTCCTTGCACGTTGGCAACTTTAAAAAGATTCCCCATGAAGCGGTAAAGACCCCTCGTATGTTTGTCCTGTTCACTTAGTCCGAGCGTTCCAAGTTGTCTTTGCATCTGGTTTTCGTTTTGTCGATCTTTTTGTGGAACAAAGTAGTAACTAAACGGTTCGCCCAAACGAGTTGCCATGAAACGCAACGCTGCTGTTGTAAGAAGATATTGTTCCGGTTCGTGCCTCTTTATTGCTGCCTCATATTGTGTTGCCGTCTCCACTAGGCGAAGGTTGAAGAGGCGATTAATTTGCCGATACAGGAGTTTCATTGCTTGCTTGTCAGCTTCAGGCCGTAGAACAGCAAGGAGAGTTGGTATGTCAAGCAATGGATGATGGGCGAACCATGCTAAAAGCTCTTTTTGCATGGGCGTGAGTGCAATGGTTAATAAACCAGCACCATAATAGCTCGCGTTGTCTTTCTTCTTGCCCTCGAAAAGGTCTTCAAGCATCTCGGCATCGAGATGTGCTGCTTCATACTGGAGAGACTCTCCTACATATCGTGTCAGCCGAAGTTTTGTCCGAGGAGGCGGTAGTGATGCTTCAAGCATGAGTAACTCTTGAAAGCGTGTCTGTTGTGAGAATAGCTCGTCCAACTCTGGTGATGTTGGTTCTCTCAACAGTTGGTGCAATGGCACGCATAACGCATAAAAAGGAGTTCCCATAGAGGGAAGGAGTGAAAGATCCCACCATATCGGTTCGTATACTCCATTCTTGAGACGCTCAATTGTAGTAACTGCACCAGAAAGTGGTTTGGAAATCTGCTGTTTTTGGCAGCTTCTTAGGAGAAGTCTTCCCCATTTCTCGATGCGTTCTTGTGTCGTGATAATGAGGAGACCGGGCCAGCTTTGTCGATAGAAGTGACTACTTTGACGTAAGTGTAGAAGCTCTGCAAGAAATTGCTCTTCAGCCTTGTCATTTCGGAAATGAGGACCTGTGTCCACACGTACAAGAAAAGCGTGTTTCGTCTCGTCTGCTCCTCCAATCAAGAGTGCAGCATCGCTTGAGAGTTGTTGCTTTCCTCCAATTGCATCATACATATGCCGCCAGGGTTGTTGGTAGCTCAGGAGTGGATAATTTTTGGCATCTCCTTCCGCGATCAATCGTGTCACTAATTCTGAAAGAGCGATATGTATATGAGGGGTAGCGAGCCGTGCAGCCAAGTCGTTCCGTTCTACAAAATACGCTTTAATAAGCTCAACAATTGATACTGGTGGTATAGAATGTACTGCAGAAAGATACAGGTACAATCCTAAATCCGTGGCATAATAGCGATGGTGACGAACCATTTTCGGTTCGTGAAGCACAACATGGTCAATCAGTCCTAAGCGTCTCATTTGACTGACCTGTACAGACAAATCTTTCTTGGTCTTTACGAGATGCAACACGTCCTTTGCACTCATCAGCAAACGTATGAGTTCATCGTTAGAAAGTAAAGGAAGCCAGATGAGCCAGTACAGTATATATAGATGCAATTTACTGTACTTCTGCTGAGTAAGTAAGATTTCCAAATCTGTCCTGTACAGAGGTGTCCAGATATTAAAGGTATCTGGCTGTTGGTCATTATTCACTGTTATTCTCCTCTTTCCCGTTCTCGACCCCAGAATGAGTCTCTTCCTGTGCCAAAAGTGCGTGGACGTGGCGCATTGTTCTGATTCTGGTCATCAGGCAAGTCTGAAGGTGGAGGAGGTGGAATACCCACTGTGCTTTTCGTAGACTTCTTTCGCTTACTCCGTGAATGATTCCGTCCACTCGTTTTCTCATTTTCAGATGTGCTATTCCCTTGCTGTGCTGCACCTTTAGAATTGTTCACTCCCGATGGAGACCCGTTTTCTTTGCTCTCTTCTTTCTGGTCATCTGTGCTTTGCTGTACTGGCGGAGCGGTTGATGGTTCCAGTGAAGAGACTCTGAGTTGCATAGGTGTTGTCGATGAAGACCTATTTTCCACCTCTTCATCTTGTCTCAGGTCTATCTGTTGCTGCCCGGTCTGTGTTTCTTCGGCAAGGTGCCTCGCGCGCTCTTGAAGTTGTTTGTTTACCTGTTTGGCTCGATTCTCTCGTTGCAATTTCTGTGCGAATGGACCTACATCAAGATACTGCTTGAGATGTTCGGTATAGCGGCTATCAATGTCAGCAGCGACTGCATTGAGTCGCTGATTTTGTCGGCGAATCTCTGCTGCACGTCTGAGCCGTGCAGTTGAACGTTGCCAGCTTGGAGGTGTTGCCAGTGTTACAGAAACGATTTGAAGTGGATAGTCTGGGATAGCAAGCCTTGCATAACAATGAAGCCTCGGTTGACTGATAATATGTTTCTGCTCGACAATTCCGCGCAATTCGTCTTCCAATATTTTGGCATCTGCTGCGCTCGTATTGAACGCACAGACGTTCTCACAGTTGGAAAATACCATTTCCATCAGTCCATCTCGAATTTTGTTCAATCGTTTGAGCGTTTGTGTCGCAAGTAAAAGCGAGCACCCAAATTTTGCATCTTCGGAGAGTAAGCGGTCGAAGTCACCCCCTGAGAACGCATGAAACTCGTCTGCTGCACAAAACACTTTTCTTCTCTGTTGTAGTGGGATGTTTTGTTGCATACCAAATGCTCTGTGGAGAAGATTAATGAGTGTTGAGCCTAAAACGTTCACTGATGCATCATCCATGTCTCGTGCAGAGAGCGCGCAAAGCACGATTTTTCCCTCTGTGACTGCAAGATGAATCGGCGCACGTGTCACAGGCTGACCAACAATCCTTCTCAGAAGATGATTGTCGTTAAAAATGCCGAGCTTACTGACAATAGGCATAATGACTTCACTTCTGAATTGCTTGGGCATGGTGAAGTAGACATTTTGCCACCAACTGAAGAGTTCCTGATGCCATGTCTCACTCATGTCAAGCATCGAAAGGACTTGCATAGCGTACTCAGAATACTGCAAGAGTGGGTTAATATCGAGTAACGTAAATTGCTCTTCTGCTTTTCCTTCCCGTACCAGCCCTTCATTTAATGTATAGAGCAGCAAACACACACTTTTTAGAAAGTAGGACATCCTCGGCCCCCAAAAATCAGCCCATACTCGCTCGAAACTGGACATAAGGTTTGCAACAGCTTGATCTCTGCTAAATCCCATACTTGCGTCAAGTGGATTGAGGGAAACAACATGTTGTGTATCTGTGAGATCAAGCAGCACAACATCCTGAATACGGTTTGCGGGTACTAGTGATAAAAGATCTTCGATAAGGTCTTTATGTGGATCAATGACGAATATCCCTGGTTGAAGAGTCCTGTCCTGTACAGGATGCATTGCCGCGTGTACGAGCAACTGTATTAGAGTACTTTTGCCATATCTTGACCGAGCTACCAAAAACTTGTGGCTGAAGAGGGTAGAAAATGGCATGTACACTGGTATCTTGTAGCCTCGATGCTGTGAATAGCCAACTAAGGCCGGAGGGAGCGGTGCCTGAGCCTGTTCAATTTGGCGAGCGATTTCTGGTGACGCAAGTAGGTGCTTGACAGAAATGCGGCGGACCAGTGGAAGGTCTGTAGATGCTTGAGGGAGATGAAAAGCACCAGACAATTCTAGCCCGTTCCAAACATCAGAAGTTGGTGCGCCACTGTGGAGCCAACGGCGCAAGGGATGATGATAGGGAAATGCGTGTTCAGCACTTGGAAGTTGTCGCGCCTGTTTGTGCTCTGCAGTAAGGGTATGAATTCGTTTGAGTGCGAGACCATTGGCAGATGCCAATGAAAACTGCCTATACGCAACCTCCATACGCATGAGATGTGCCCGCAACTGTTGCTCTGTTGAGGTGTTTTGCTGCCCTATCACTATGACGCGCAAATGTGTGTAGAATGAAGCACGCGAGAGTTTTTCCCCCACAAGCTTCATGTCGTAGATTTCTTTTCTTGATTGCTTGATCCACCACCAGAGTAAGCCAATACCTGCTACGAGAATACCAAGTATGAGGAGAGTGAGCCATAGCCATGCATGCACTCTATACCAATGATATCCAAGTATGGCTCCGAACAAACCACCGATGAGGAGCGCCGTTTTGATTCCCTCAGTTGTGTTGGAGGTTGGTTGCACGCTTTTAGAGATTGCATCTCGCTCTCCCTGTAAGGGATGTTCGACGGATTTGCGAAGGTAGCGTTCTATCCAGTTTTCTGGCGCACGTACTAGGGCCAGTTGCGAGACGAGACGTTGCCCAGACCCAAGAGGTTCCATCGCTGCCAAGATACCCGCAAGTGGGTCAGCTCCGGGTTCCGTAAGCGTTTTTCCTGAGAAGGTTTTCAATGGGAGATAGGGTTTGCGTATCATGGCAAATTCGCCGATGACTGCATGCTCTCCTAGACGGAGTACCAAGGGATCAGCACTAGGGGCGATACGCTGAATTTCTGCCTGTGGATACTGTGCCGCAAATTGTTTGCACAATAAGACCAACTGGTCCTGAGAAGAGGCACGGAGTACGAAGCCCTGCTCACGCTTCGTACCAGCGAGTTCGAGTGAAAATGGCTCATCCGATGCACTTGATTGAAACCAATTCTCCATCGCACTCGCCAAGCGCTCCTCTTCGTCGCTCGGCGTGATCAGAACAAGGTGTTCTCCTCCAAGAGGTACTGGAGTCACACTGAAATCACTCTTCTGAAGAGGAAGTGTTGGTACATCCACTATATTTATTGTCGTATTGCTCACGTTCGGTCCCATGACATTCTCTTTCTCTTGTTCAGCAGAAACCTATGCAGAGCAATGCGGTTGAATCAAGTACTGGAGTGCTATATACTCCCCCACTCATGAGCATCGCGAGCAGAGTTGCCAGCAGCAGAGCAATGGAGTACTGCACATAGGGGTTACGTATTTGTTTCCGTATCACGCTGACAACAATTCTTAGTTGCTCTCTCGTGAATATATTCTTCAGAACTCCTCGTTGCCGTGATGAACGGGAGTTTCTCGTTCGTTGTTTTTTGACGTGTACATGGTGATGCATGATCTTCTATCCTTTTAGGCTGGTACTGCTTTATAGTTATGCTTGCGTTTCCGTTCTTTTGCCCGAAGGTCTCTGCCTTCAGCTGGATCGGTTGTGAAAATGTCTTTATAGACGGGGTTGCTCCACACGGTCAAGGCTGCATATTCGGAGCCACAGCGCATCACGCATTGACCAGGGATGCTCTCAGTGATGACGCGCTCTAACTCTTCTGGAAGATTGAGTTTCTCAGCGGCCTGCTGTTGCATGCCGAGGTAGAAGACGGTCCCTGCGTTGGACAGAACGACTTGACCTGCATCAAGAAAGTCTCGTGGATGCTGGCTCAGTGTTATCTGAGCAATACCTAATTTCCTGAACCCCCTGCTCCCGCTTTCCAGATAGCGCCGACCAGCGGGATGTCGAAGGAGATAGCTTGCCTCTTCCACTACGTAGGCTAGATATCGCTCATCGCGTTTGATAGCGCGATGTCGCATTAAGAAGTTTTGGACAACATAGGTCATAAGCGCGTACCATTTTTCATCCAATTCTTTAATACTGAAAATGGTAAGCGGCTTCTCAAGCGAAACCTCTGTTTGACTTGCCTGAAAAAGATAAGAAGCTTTTTCTAATCGCTCCAGTAGCGATTGCCGCATACCTTCTGATGAGGTTGGCATGGACTTCATCATTTCGATAAAATCAGGAAGAGTTGGGGCTGGAAGTAACAAGGTATCTGGATTGTGACGGATCGCCTCGCTAGTTATTCCCACACTTCCATAGGTTCGACGCGCGACCTGAATGAGGAAGGCTTCCTCACCTTTCGAGAGTTTGGTCTCCTCGTCGGTAAGCAAGAGAGACAGCCCTGTGATCAGGTAATTGTCAAAGAATTCAGCAAGTATGTCTGCTGGATCATTAGGGTCCACATCAGCAGGCGCAAATGGAATATCGAGAAGGTTGAGTGGACAACTACGTGCCAAGTTATAGCGTTGGCTCTCACCACCGAGTGCCTCGTGTAATGCTAGATAGTCATCGTCACGGTCCAATACCACCACGTCAGCTAAGGCGAGTCCCAAAAAGCCTGTTACAATCGTCTTCCCAAGCCAGGATTTACCCATGCCCGTTTCACCTACGACAACGAGATGCGGGTTGGGAATCTTTTTGTTCCTATCCCATGGATTGAAGTACACAGGACGGCGGGAAAGTCCACTCCCTGTGTACCCTAAAAACACACCTGTTGGTGTCCCAACACTACCATTCGTTCCTGGTAAAAAGGTTGAACAGACATCACTGGGGAGCTTCACCCAGTTTTGCAAGGTATCAAGGCTCATCGGCAGGCAAGACTGCCATGCGAGGTCTTGTTGCAAGGTGGCTGGGCGTACCTGTACCTGCATATCGTGTAGATGCGAGAGAAGGTATCGTGAGCGTTGCTCCAAACGTTCTAGACTTGATGCATGAATGCAGATCGTCATGGACAGGTCGAAGATTTTGAGACGCTTGGATGCTAAGGCTTTAGAGACAAGACGGATTTGTTCAGCCTCGATATTGTGGTCTGCCTTCGTAACGCGTAGAGTCTTCTGATCGTCGAGGCGACTACTTTCTAGCTTGGTCTGATGTTGTTCTAATCGCATAATCATGAGGCGACTGTCGATAGGCTCAAAGTGCGATGAGATGAGCATTGGTAGCCCTAGTTCGTGAAGCGCGTTCATCCATCCACAAAGCAAGTGGTGTCCGTACCCCGTGACGATAAACGAGCGTATATAGCGTGTCTGTCCTTCAGCAGTAACTTCTACGCTCTCTGGACATACCTGCACACTTGAGGGCGCAATGAGGTCAGCGAGATCGAGTACTCCTGACTCAAATCGTGCCTGCTCATTCTTGCTTTTATAGTAAAAGGTGCTGTGCATCCCTTTGATGCGTTTCTTATACCGCTTACTCGTATTCCGACGTGCCTTCTCCGTTTCTTGAGCCTGTTGATGTGGTGATGAGAGTATGGTTGAAGATACTTGAGAGGAGGAAATCGCCATCGTACTGTTCTTGTGTTGCTGATCTTCTCCGTCTTGTTCTGCTCCCCTTGAGTCCAGGTGAGTATCTTCATGGCGAGATATCTCAAGTCGCTTCTGCTCCTCGACCAGTTCTGGCACGAATGTTGGTACTGCACTTCCTGGGACGAGAGTCCGTGCAAACAACTGTAAAAGTTCAGTGTCTTGCAAGAACCAGATTCGCATATCCAGTTGCTGTATCGACTTTTTTACGATGGATGCTCGTGAACGTAACTGATCAAGGACGTGTGTATGAGTGACCTCTGCCGGCCTCTTGAAAGTCAGCACATTCCACATTGCAGATAAGATGGAGTGAGGCGTGCTATCAGGATTCCGAAGTGCCGCTTCCGCACCAGATGCCGCAACGACCACGAAATGTCTTGTTAGAGTACAGGTTGGCATCTGTCGTACCTGTTCTTGCAAGCTTGCTTTCTGGAGCGCATGTAAACGTGGAGTACTTGAAAGTGACGTTAAGGCTTCCTCTTGGTCAAGCAGGGACGGAGCAGTTTTGGGGTTCATTGGCTCAGTATAGGAAAGGAATTGCAGGTGAAATTCCAAACCAGTCAAGAATGACTCAAATCGTTTGTAGATGCGAATCTGTTCTTGTTCTGGTAATAGGTGAACATTACGTCCCTCGACTTCAAAAATCATCCAATAGCGTGGAATAACGGTTTTCTTCCTCTGTGCGTCGTTGCCCATCATCCCCTTTTTGAGAGTCGCAACTGGAACCCAGGTTGCTTGGACAGAAGAGAATCGCTTCTTCCCTTGCATGTGCTCCGATTTGTCGGATTGTATTCTCTCCGACTGCCATGTAGTCCAGGATGGAACAGTTTTTGACCGAGCGTACAAGAAGAGCAAAAAACCAAGCGAATGCCCTTGTGCCTTACCATGAACGAGGATCATTGTCATGATGGTTACGAATACGCATACGATGATGCGTGGCATCAATGGCAACGATCCGGCAAAGGTGATACTGCCAGTGAGAACACCAATGTCCGTCAGAAGCTGTTGCAAGGTCATTCCCCAAATTTTCTCTTCAAACTTGAAGAGATGTCCGGGAACCTCTTTTATAAGTGGGTTATTTCGCTCTTCTTGTATCATTCTGTTCTCTTCTATCTTGAGTAGAAGCATTAGGCTTCACTGAATTGTGAAACTTTCTGTCGTTCTCTCAGCACCCGATGGCTTATCTTGAAAGAAGGTGGCTTCTTCTCACGACTGTTACGCGAGGAAGCCTCCTAGCTGCCGCGAAAACGTGATAAGTCCTCCTACAGCCGCAATAACTACCGCACAGAGCAAAACTTTTCTAATTTCACCCCAACGATCATTGAGAGCTTTGCCACCCGAGTTATGATCGAACATGATCATAATGGCGTAAATGACCACCATAAGACCTGCTGTAGTAAAACCAATTGTTATTGCACCCTTTTGAAAATTGCTTAGAATGTCGTTCAAGCGAGTTAATGTTCCGTAGTTCATGAATGTAATCCTTCGTATGTGTTTAGGCCGCGAGTAATCTAGCGGCAACAATAGTAGTGCTAATTAAGTGCCCAATGCCCCGTGAGGGAGAGACACCCATTGATGGGAAGCGCGAAAGAATATCTGGAACTTTGGCTACTAGGAACAACATGGCGATTGCCATGAGGTATTGAGTGAGTCCATTTGCATTTGCTATCATTGCAATGGCGAGAGTAAACGCAAGAAACTGAACAAACTGAACAAAGGTTGTGACAATAAACAGGCGACCCCAGAACCCGAACACTGAGGCTGTTTGCGGTAGGAACAAGAACAAGAAGGCAAGCGAACTGAGTACAAACAAGAGGTTCCAGAGAACTAACCGCTCGAACGCTTGGAAAAGCAATCGGATGATGCCAATATTGAGCAGTATGACAGTGGCGAAGTACAACCAGAATCCTTGCCCATTATTAATGCGACCTCCATTGTTGATCGTATTGAAAAAAGTGTTCAGGTTGGCATTCACCTCACCACACAACAAGTTGTTGAAGATGAGAAGGTTCTGACCGAAAAAAAAGCTCAGATTCATTAGCAGACCCGTGACGATGATCTTTGGGACAAACTGGCTGATGGGAATCGAGAGAGTCCCAGTACTGTTGGAAATCATCGTTTGGATTACTCCAGTGATGACAAGCAAGAGGAAAAACGCGTTGGCAATAGCCAGCACAGTCCTCCATGCCACAATGACTACTTGGTTTGCTGTAGTGAGTTCAAGCGGTGTATTCCTCATATATTGAATTAAAATTGGCTCTAGTGGACCAAGAACTCCAGTGCCAAAATTAGTATTTTGCCCATTCATAAGCACTTGGATCATTTTTATGAGTAGCTGTGGGTCCATTGGTCTTGTCCTGTCCTTTTCTCTCTTTTACCTGAGCATCATTACGCCTCCTACAGAAAGTGCAAGGGGGGGTGCGCTCTTGGTTGAACATCTCGATGTCTAGCGTAGCAGGGGTATCCTGTTAGCATTGGGGTGCCGAGAAGGGTAGGAGACCAGTCTTTACGTGGGTAGAAGATGGTAGGACGTGGGTAGGTTTTGTGGTATGTATAAATGCGATACCCAACTGAATCCAAGTTGAGGGACTTCTCTACAATAAGTTTTTACAAAGAGAAGTTGTGAGTATTATTTATAGGATACAGTGCGTTCATATCGTAACGTGAATAAGCACTAAGTATAGGTTCTCTGACAATGCTGCTTTTCTTGTGCTTTCTTAAAACGTGATAGACGAAGAATGTTGTTGAATGTACTTCTCTATGTTTCTATATAAGGTACGGTTTCTCGTGCTTTGATGAGTAAGGCTCTGTACAGCCTGAGATTGGATGTGACCGAAACTGTGATGGATACTCTTTCTCAGATGGCTTGAGAAGCGCAACGAGAGCATGTTTTCTGTTTCGGTACAATAGAGATTTGATGTACTTTTCTGTAGTGTATGTGCTGTTTCGCTCGTTTCACCATGCCTACTATGATCTACCCATCAGCTACCCACCTGATGACCCCCGAATTACCCAGACTCTCCCTTACTGTATCTCGGTACTCTTCCCACTCTGTACCCACATCACCCTGCTATAGTGCTATCAGTCCTTTATTAAGGATAAAAAAAGTGTTCTTAAATGTAGTAACACCACTGCACAGACATCTGGAGGTCTGTTCTTGTGCGATGGTGAAAACCTCGTCATGGAACGACTTTTGGGAAAGTGCCGGTGGTGTGGAAGAAAGAAGGAAGTACCTACCATGACGACAATCTTTGTAAACAATACCTTTGTCAGCAAAACCTTTGATTGGACAAAGGCTATAGCTCTTGCGAATACTCAAGGTCGTTCAGAATTTGAATCGACTGTCCTCAATGGTGACGGACTTTTAGACGAGCAGCTTGTACAACTTACGGCAGAGATCGAGCAACGATTCAAACGAGCACTTGAACTTGCAAAGCAAAATCGCCGAGATCCTGAACAGCAGTTCTTGTCTGCAATGCGGAACTGGGCACGCTGCAAGGCATTCGGACTCTTGCGTGCGAGAGTCGCAGGAAAACCAATCCGCAAGGATTATTACGATGTATTCGAGAGTACTCTAAAAGAAGAGATTGCTCTCTGTATCATGGAGATCGAATTTGCCTGGCAGACACAAGACGAGCAACGTGAAGCCGCAAAGGACAACGAGTCAAGCGTTCGTCGAGCTGAACAGGATCAGATTCTCCAAAACGACCATAAACACGTTCTTGACGCTTATAATGAGTTGAACAGAGCGTATACAGGTCGAGAAGATGCTGTCAAGGCGGGGTACGAGATGGTTGGACAATGGGCTGATAAGCTGGAGACACGGATGCAACGGCATGAAAACTTCCTTGAAGGTCTGGGCGGAGAAATGCTTGGAATGTACAAGGATGTCCATATGCAGCAACGGCGAGACACCAATAGTTCGTTCGTTGACAACGCAATCCAGGTAGGCGGGAAAACTCTTACACTCCTCTTCTGGCTCATTGTTGGATGCTTGGTAGTGTTCTTTGGCATTTTCCTCGCGTTACAACTCGCATTCCACCACTAAATCCTTGTTCCTTAGAGCAAGGTGCTTCGCGTGACAGCCTTCAGGTGGCTTAACGCGAAGCTTGTCCTCAGCTCGTAAGGAGCATAGAGGCACCTACAGTAGGTATTTGCCTGCTGCAGGTGGCCCCACAAGGGCACTCCTATTGTTATCATCCCGGAAGCGGCAGCATTGCTGCTCTCTTCCCTAGTTTTCTCGATCAAATCCTCTCTCTGTGCATCAGAGAGTGGCTTCGCTGGGCGAAGAAGCGAGTCCTTGCCCGCTATGAGGGTAAGATGCGCTGAGTGAGGTGAACATGATGCCACTTTCGCTCCCGGATGACTGTTCGCAGTCGTTGCAGATTGAGCTTGCTAGTGGTGTACTGTCCTTCCACTCAAAAAATGTCGTCATGTAAGTTGCTTGATTGTTGCTTTCGCTCCTGAGAAGTTGAGCTTGTTAGTAACTCTTGCAATTCCATCATGTTCGTTAACCCGTTTTCAGTTTATCCAACACTTAATAGTCTTCAGAGCAAGGGCACTCCCTTTCTCTAAAGACTATTATCCTTATTTTTGAGTTTGCTTGAAGAACTTGGACAGATGGAGTAGAACGTATCATCCCTCGAATGCCGCGAGCGGTACGTCAAACCTCTATTGTGCAGAAAAAGGAGTATACTGTCAGATGTCTTTATAGGCTGTTGGAGTCGAGTGTACGAGTGAAAAACTGGACATTGTCATTCCTAAACCAGACGCTGCCCTCAGTCGGTTTCTCTTCTGGTATACCATATTTTTGTAAGTGAGCTAAGAAGAAGTAGGTGAAACAAAAAGCTCTCTTTTCTTACCTACCTGCCACCTACCCACATATTTGTTCCCTATTTGTCCACCTACCCACGTCCTACCCACCTACCTACCCACATCCTACCCACGCTTGCTGTGTATAGTGTAAGTGAAGAGAAAAATGTAGAACCCAAGAGGGAACAAACTACATTGAGAACGAGCCTTACCAGTAGCAATGCTACATCCTATGTACAGCCGTTTCCCCTCTGTTTGTTGCATTGGAAAGAGGATGTCGTCTGTACAACCATCACCATTTTGTTCGGTAAAACGTCAATTGGTGATGTGCTGAAATCGGGATTGCCAAGAGGCGATAAGTTAGGGCTTTCATGCTTAGCAATGAAAGAACTCTCCTGATGGTCAGTTTCGGTAGAAGTTCCGTAGTGCGTCTTTTGTGGGATATCGTGTAGGAAGGCGAATGTACACTGTTCGCGTAGAAGTAGTTTCTTTGTATGATTTTAGATGTAGACTGTTTAGCGGAGAAAGTAGCTGTAAAGAAACGCTTCTCTCGTTTCTAAAGAAACAGATTAACGCGCCTTTTTGTAAAGTGTGTCTGCACAAAAAGAGGAGGATATCTGCTTTTGTCTTTGTTTGTCAGCACTGATGTGCCGGTGGCAAAGATGATATACACATTCTTATTCATTTATAAATACCTCATAGCCTTCTCATTTGCAATTGCGCTTGTTTTTATAACACGCAATCGTAGGGGGTATTTTTTGCTTTTCGCGTGGGAAGGGTACGCATTTTTGTACTTCGAGATGCCGATATTCAGTCTGCCTTCGTGCAGGCCATTTTCTATTACGAAAAAGGTGTGTTATGGCTGTCAACCTTAGTCTTCTCCTAGAGAATGCACAAGTAGCTATCGCCAATGGGCAAATCCAACATGGTCTGTTCCTACTCAAGCATGCTATGAAACTAGCCGATGAGCATCATTCCTCTTCACACTCCTCGCTTGATGCTGCAATTGGGTTAGATAGAGGTCTCGTCCGAGAGGTCAACGAAGATTGTATCTTGGCCTTGCAAGGAACATTACCTGACACACAGGACATGTTCGGACTTTTTGTTGTTTGCGACGGTGTGGGTGGTCATGTTTATGGCCTAGAGGCGGCTCATTTAGCGAGTCAAACTATTATGGAGTCTGTTTTCCCTCATTTGCTAGGCGAAAAAGGTTTCCATGAACGGTGGGAAGATGTTCTTGTTGAGGGAGTTCACCTCGCAAATCGTGCTATTTACTTACGCAATCGCTCTACGCTCACCGCACAGACAATGCAACCCAACCCAATGGGAACGACGGTAACAGCAGTACTTCTTATAGCCGATACTGCCTACATTGTAAATGTAGGTGATAGCCGTACCTACCTCTATCGGTCCCTCGCGGGATTAGTCAGAGTCACACAAGACCATTCAGTGGTTGCTGACATCTTTCATCTTTCTGATCAACGCACTACTCCTGAAGAACTCTACACTCACCCTAAACGCAACCAAATAACTCGTTCGCTGGGAGTGGAACCGTCGGTGGAAGTGGATACCTTTGTGGAGGTGTTGCAAGCAGACGATATTTTACTTCTTTGCTCTGATGGGTTATGGGAAATGACTCGTGACCCGAAGATGCAGTCGATCCTGGCGTTAGATTGGGCATCGGCTGAGTACATGGCTCAGCGTTTGCTTAGGCTTGCAAAGGAAGGGGGTGGAAAAGACAATATTGGCCTGCTTGTTGCACAGATAAGCGGACGCCAAAGGAGAGGGGATGTAAGTAACATATCAACAGTTCTGTCTCCTACTCAAGGGCTAGCAAGGATAGTTCCTGCTGCCTCATAGCGTACTGTTTCTGAACACTACCTTACAGTATATCCAACATGTCTTATGTGCCTTCTTGTTCTGGAAGGCCAAACAGGAGGAAACCAATATGATTTTCACTGTGTACCATGCCGCGTTCTACCTCATGGCTGGTATGCTTCTTTTACAGTTGCAGTGTTCCGTTCCTCGCAACTACTTTGCTGCTAACTTCTCTCCCATTGTCTTTAGAACTCGACCCCTTGATCTTAGATTTCATAGAGGTGAACAATGTCAGTAGTGCTTTCTTCCAAGCACACCATCTATGTCTATCAAACGGCACTTGCTGCTCTACGTGCTGGTATCAGTTGTGTTCCTATTCTTCCAGATGGGTCAAAGAGTCCTGCTGTGCGATGGAAAGAATATCAGCGTAAGAAGCCAACGCTTGCTGACGTGAAGGGGTGGTTTCAACACTCTGAGTCGGGCATTGCGTTTATTACGGGGCAAGTGAGTGGGGGGTTAGAAATGATCGATTTTGATACTCACGAGGTATACGATGCTTGGGCTGAAAGGATGTGCTCGGAAGGACAGGAGCTATTGCTTGAGCGTGTCGAGCGAGGATACAAAGAAGAGTCTCCCAATGGACTTCATCTCTTTGTTCGCAGTAGAGTGGCAGAAGGGAACAAGAAACTTGCAAGACGGTTTATACCAGAATCAGAGAGGCTGAAGTCCCTCATTGAGACGCGAGGTGATGGAGGATATGGTCTTGTAGCCCCTTCGGGTGGGAATGTTCATCCGAGTGGACGCCCCTATCGACTCATACGAGGAGATGTTTCAACAATCCTCACGGTCACTCCGAGTGAGCGAACCATCCTCTTCGATACTGCACGCATTTTCGATGAAATTCCCCCCATTGAAGCACCGTCCACATCCATCCAACCTTCAATGACACATGAGCGTATGGGTGGTGGTCGCCGTCCAGGGGACATTTTCAATGAGCGGGCTACTTGGGAAGAGATTCTTTCCAAGCATGACTGGGAATTCGTGCGTTCTGTTGGGGAGGAGTCTCAGTGGCGGCGTCCCGGCAAGGATGATGGAGTGAGTGCTACAACCAACTATAAGGGATCCGATTTGCTGTATGTCTTCTCAACATCGACCATTTTTGAGTCTGAGCGTGGCTATTCCAAGTTTTCAGCCTATACGCTGCTTGAACATAATGGAGACTTCTCTGCCGCAGCAAAAGTGCTTGCGGAGAAGGGATATATCGAACAAGAAGAAGGAGAATAAGGATGGCGCAGAATCAAGATGAACAAGATATTCGTACTCTTGTCTTGCAAGGAAACGATGAGAAACTCGTTCGCTCCCTTTATCAACTAATAGAAGTAGATACCCAGCACCTCTCCACGAGAGCTGAACTGCTACGACAAATGGGCCTTCGTTATGCTGTCTTAGCTTCAGTTCATGCAGAGCAACCTCAAGATACGGATGACGTGCTTGTAAAACTGATAGAGCAACGCTTCGCATCTGCTTCTACTATACAAGTGCAACCATTCGATCAGCTTGCCCTCATCTGGTATAAGGAGGCTCACCGTTTTCTTACTGCTTCCATTGGCGTACAGAAGTCATTTGTCGCTTTCACTATTCGTGGTTGCATTCATGCACTCTTGAAAAAGTATCGAAATGCGTTGAGAGATTTTTCCACTGCTCTCACGCTTGCACCGCATTCTGAACAGGCCCAGATGTTCTACTTAAGGGGCATTGTCTCTTTCTGGCTTGGGGACGGACATGTAGCGGTTGCCGATTTTGAACGAGCCTTGCAGAACGAGCATAATCAGAAATACTCAGAAGCAAAGGACTACGTCATGCACGAGCACCTTGGAAAGAAATTGTCAGACGACTTTACACAGCATGCCAACTCCTAAGAAATCTCTTAGCCGTCAATTTTTATGACAAAGATAGTGAGGTAATTCCATGAATCATATACCATCTCGTCTCATTTCCCAACCGTTTCCTGAAAGTCTTTCTTCAGAAATACAGGACGTATTGCGAGCACTGGAAACGCATCTCAGCGCATATGCGCCAAACAAAGTGCTTATTAAGGCTGAGCCAGGACTAAACATCGACCTTCTCTTCACCTGCATGGATCGTCTTTTGCGAAGTAATAGGAGTATACGTGTCCTATTATTAACAAGTGTTTCTGCAAAAGCTGCATTTGTACAAGCTTGGCAGACAGTTCCCTCACTAGAAGATGGGAGGAGCTTGAGTACACGCTTCCCAATCTCTTGTTCGCCCATTGAAGCAGTGTCGCAAGGAATACGTGTCTGCATAGCGGCCCTCCGGGAGACGCAACTCCAACAGCTTCAACACTCTGAGCAACTCTCTGGTGCCTTTGATATAGTCCTGGCTTATGGGATTCCGCCCACGCTCTCACCAGCTTGGCAGCAGGTCATAGAGAAGTTTACTCCCACTTACCTTATAGGGTTTTGTAATGGTGGCGAACCAGCACTGCCTGTCATAGCACTGTTCGAGAAGAACGTTATCGGTTATGCTGCAAAGGAACAGTCAACTCATAGAAGGAATGTCAGACCTAGTTTGTTACGTTTCTTATGAGTGAAGACGTGTATGTACACGCCTGATTGAACTGCTCACCCATTTCCGTCTTACCCTCTGCTTCACCTGTACTCCCCTCACTTGCCTTGACTCTGTACTTCTTTGCTCTGCTGATAAGGAAATGTGTATCAAAGCAAAGCAATAGACACGCTCTTCGGTGCAGTGAATACTTTTCACACTTGTCGTATGAGCATCCTCAGAGAAACTAAACAGCACGGCATCTATGTGAGTTTTGATATGCCCATTCACTTCCAAGTCATATCACGAGTATCCTGTCACTCAACGAAAGAGCAGGTTTAACAGCAGAGAATACCGCGATTTTCACTACTTACGATAGTATGTTGTTTTTTGAAAGTGTACTTAGAAAAAAGGAAAAGGAACTGATGTCCGAAGAGAAAAAAGAAGACTTGTTGACGGTCCGTGAAGTAGCTCGCCGCTTGCGGGTTGATGACACAACTGTTCGTCGCTGGATCAAATCTGGCACACTCGAAGCTATTGTACTTCCTCATCGAGGCGCACGACAAGCGTATCGTGTCAAGCAAGAAACACTCGATGCCCTGTTACAGTCGCCCCCGACGGACGATAGAGAGACTCTCTAGAACAAGCCTCACTGCTACACAGAGCAGTGAGGCTTTTTTATTATGGTTTTCATATGAAGAAAGAGAAAGGACGAGTATGATTGAAGGAGTTCATAAGCACCGTTTCTCGAACGGGAGCATTCAGGGGTTTGACGATCTTTACATCAAACAGCAGTATCATCTACAGCAGAAGTACGGGCAACACGTACCTTTGACGCTCGATGGAGGCCGTGAAGTACTTTGGTGGTGCAAGCATTGTCGCTTTGCTTGGTATGGGAGAGGCCGTCGAGGTGCGGTACTCCATTTGAGTTTAGCCCAGGTACAGAAGATAGCTCATTCTTTGCACTTCGATGCCAAAGACATACGAGGTCTTCCTCAAGCACTCTGTCCAGCGTGTGTCGCAACTGACTTAGGAGGTGTTCCTCATATTGAAGAGTATCATGGTGGATACGGGTATCGCTTCACATGGGAGCGTGCAAAGTCACCTGCTCAGTTTTTGTGTGCAGTCTACTCAGGTTCCCTCTTGCACAAGGCTGATCTCTTGCAGTCTGCTCTTTCGTCTGCCTCTGATCTTCCATTCTCATCTCCCACGCAAGAACGGCAGGTACTCCACTGGCTTACGCGTATCCAATCTCCCACATGGCATAAGGTTGTACCGCTTGATTCCACACATTGCGAGTTGTTAAACAGGCAGCATCCGCCAGCATCAGGACTTGGATGGTGTGGCTATGCGTGGGACTACCCTCTCTCTCCATTAGGAAGAGTCGTCATCATTGTTGGTGTAACATTCTACCTTGATGCACGTTGCTCTCCCGAAATCTTGCTTGCTTGTTGGAGACAAATTGCTAACGCCATGAGCCATATCCTATGAGCAATGTTTACAATCGTTGTCCTCCCTGGGCACGAGCTCCCCCACAGTTCTTCCTCACGATATATCCCATACTCCACGAGAGGCTTTCGGGAATGTTGTCTACCCATCTTGGGAAGGAGTGAGAGATGAGCCATTATGACTGATGGTAATGCGAAATACTTCCTTTGGCCTCGTGCGCCGCCATGTTCCCTTCGTTTCATTGTTTCATCACTGCTCAGGTAGTGATTTCTTTTATTGTTACTATTCATCTTACGTAAGGAGTAAGAAATTAATGAGTCATATTGAAGAAGGCAAGACGAGTCTCGTTTTCAAAGACCTGCCTGTACTACTACAGCAAGGGGATCAGTTAGCAATCTCACGTCATCCTGCTGTTGCTTTACTCAATCAAGCGGTTGCTTTGGTTGCAAAGCAGTATGGTGGCGAGGTTAAACCTTATTATTACAGCTTTGGACTCGAGAAGCGAGTAGCGAATACTGGTCTCGCTCTACACATCTCCTCAAGTGCTCAGAGACCTCAAGGCCATGCTTTACCACGCGGAATTGGATTGATTGTTGATGAGACGACAGGAGAATTGAAGTTTCTTGGTGATCCTTGGGCTGTTGATAGAGATTTCTATCAACAGGTGCAGAAAGCTATCGTCCAGAAATATACGGCATTGGCGCATGCGGCGGCACTCCGTCTCATGAACTATCAGATATCTACTCAGGAAGTAGAAGGCCGTATCAATATCACGGGGGTGACTTATGCTTAGAAAGGTGGTTGTTACAGTGGATGAGGAAAGCGTTACCAAAACCGACTATATCAATTTTGAGGGTCCTGCTTGTCTTGCCGAGGGCCGTCAGTTTCATACTCTCCTTGCACAATTTGGAGTTCAGGTGGAACAAACAGGTATGACTCCTAAGCCAGAACTTCTGGCATCTCTCGGCGAACGACAAGAACTACCAGAGAGTCTTGAAACGAGCCATGAGCGAGAAGAGGAAAGATAACGTGAACTCACTACTACAGATCCCTCCAGTCGGCGATACAGAAAATCTCACTCTACAAACGAAGCGAGAAAAGGGTCGGAATTCTCCTTCGCTTGCGTCTGAACTCCACGTTGCTATTGATGCCGATGCATCATATAAGATTGGCACATGCGACCATTGTGTGCTGGTAGAACGAGGGAGACCTACACGCGCTTGGGATGCAGACGGGGATAAGGAGTTAGACTTCGACCGAGACAGGTACTTTGCGTACCTTGCAACCTTTGGCATTGTTATGACCCAACGCCAAGCATACGTCTGTCCCTGAGACATCTACCCTCGTCTCTCTTGCTTACTTCAATTCATTCTCTCGAATAAGAAGGGATGGGGCGTAGAGAATCTGTTTGCTGTTCGACCCCCGAAAGATGGCTTTGTTCATCCTTCGGGGGAATTTTTATGAGGAGCATCAAAATTATGATGAGGCCTTTAAGTAGTTTGCGTATCATTCTGTTTCGCGCTCATATACAGGATGTACGGGTGCTAGTTATAGCAAGAAGGAGCTTATAATGAGCAAGAATGTACAGCGTAAAACGTTACCTACCTGGTATCGAGAGTTTAGAACGCTCTTCCGTGCTGGAGCAGGACACTGTTTTATACTTTGTGGTGATGTACATGGTGTAACATCGCTGCAAGGTGCTTCTCAACTTCGTTTTATGCAAGGAATTCTTCATACAAATACACGCGATATCATCGCCTATTACCATAGAGCAATTGGGATTACGTTCGCTCTCCCTTCTATGCGAGCGGCAGCACTGGACATTTTGGGACCTAATTGGTCAATGCCTTCTTCTGAGGAAGATATGCTTACTGCTGCTCTCGACGCCTCTGGGATTGCGTCTACACAAGTGCAGGGAGATGCGTTCAGCACGGCACGGCGTCCGCGTCAAGCGTTAACGGTCTTGGAAGCTCTGTTGCGGTCCGCGAATGGGCGCGTAGCCGTGATCATCGATGGTGCTGATTTGATCTGTCCTGCAACGAGCAAAGCATCAATGACCGAAGATCGCCTTTCATTGTTGGCTACTTTGAAGTATTGGGGCAATGATGTGAGTCTGGGTCAGCAGAATAATCCTGTGTTTTTGCTTTCCCCGCAACTCAATGAACTGCATCCAGACCTACGGATCAGCGATAGCGGGTATAAAGTAGTTGAACTTTCGTTACCTGATGAGCATACCCGATTGAGTTATATCACTTGGTATCTAGATGATCACCGAGAAAGTGAGCCTATTCCTCTCATTGACCTGTCCAAAGAGGACTTAGCCCGCAGTACTGCTGGTCTCAACTTGCGACAGATCGAAGATATTCTGTTACTTGGTGCTATCGTCGATGAAGAGCAATTAGAGGACGGTGTAGAGGGTAATAGAACCTCTAACGCGGTTGGCGTGACACGTCTGCTTGTGAAATCTCGCAAGGACGCAATAATTCGACAACAGTATAGTGGTCTTGCAGTCTTGCTGGACCCCCTTTCAGAAGGGTTCGCAGGGCTTGGAGGGATGGATCAACTTGTCACTTGGACACAGGCGGAAGTCATTGCACCACTACGAGAAGGAAGGCAGCGAGATGTTCCCAAAGGAATTCTCCTTGCGGGACCTCCTGGCACTGGTAAAACCCGCTTTGTTGAGGCGGCAGCCAAAGAGCTAGGATATAATGCTATTCTCCTACGGATGTCGAATATTCTTGGGGGAGTGGTTGGCACTTCTGAGCAAAACCTCCAAGCAATTTTCGATCTCGTACTTGCCCTTGCTCCAACATTCATGTTCATTGATGAGATTGATCAGTCGCTTGGACAGCGTGGGCATAATTCGGGAAGCCCAGTGGCTGGAAACCTCTTTGGGGCACTCTTGCAATTTATGGGTGATGAGCGCTTGCGAGGGCAAGTCATCGTTGTTGCAGCAACGAATCATCCAGAACGACTTGATGACGCGCTCAAACGCTCTGGACGCTTTGATGTCATTTTCCCTGTTCTCTGCCCAGATGAAGCAGCCCGTCGAAGTATGCTCGATGTACAAGCTCGCATCCAAAAAACGTTGCTATCATCAGATGCACTTTCCTTTATTGCCAAGGAGACGAATAGATTTAGTGCTGCTGATCTAGAGGCCGTTGTGAAGGAATCTCGCTTGATAGCGTGGGCGGCAGGAAGAGAAAGCATTCTCCTGTCAGACGCACAATCTGCTTTAGACAACATTCGTCCTGCCACACTTGCAAGCGTGGATGCCTTCACACGCCAGGCGATTGATGCCTGCAATAATCTCCGGTATCTCCCACCAGACATTGCAACACAAGAGCGCAATCGACGACAGACACAAATCCAGGTAGCAGAAGCACTGAATTCACATTCAGAGGTGCGTAGCTCGCGTACCTTGTAAGTGGATTGAGCATAGCTGTAGTATTGTTTGTTGTTTTTCGGGGATAGTACCTGTGATAGTAGGTGGTATCCCCTTTTTTATTGAAAAAGAGAAAAGAGGTTTTCAATATGCAAACTATTCAAACTCCTTCAACTGTTCAGATAGCACAGCCTGTAGGTGAGCGAAGGAGACAAGTTATTGCATCCCTTCTTGGGCAACCTTCGTTTGAGTTCATCGAGTGGCGAAAGCTCATTCAGGACGGTGTTCTCGTGCGCCTACATGTGCGCCGTTGTCGGTTCAGCGTCCGCTTGACACTCGATGATATCGGTGTGCGCGTCGAAAATGACGATGTCCGAGAGAAACTAGCTAAGTGGCTTGTACTAGGCGAAAAGCGTCTCCTGCCAGAGGCATATATGAAGTCTCTAGCACGCATCGAGAGTGGAGCAAGATATGCACTCAAGGAGCGTGCATTCCGTACAGAATTGGGAGCATTTGTCCCTTCTACGGCTTACATTGCGTGGCGGGAGACGACACAGTCATTACGTACCCAATACTTTGCACTTCGTGATGAGATCATTGCAAACCACCGTACATTGGTGCGGCAAGTCCTCTCAGAATACGAAGTGATTGCCGCAGATACGTATCAACGTCTGCATGGTACTCATCCTGAACTGATTACGGAGAGCCAGGAGCAATTCGTAGCTACCTACTGCAATCGTATTGCTTCACAAATTCCTACTCCAGAACGCATTAGAGAAACCTTCGACTTTAAGTATATTCTCGTTGATGGACTTTCTCAACTCGGGACAACACCTACAGAGAATGCTACCGAGTTCAATCAAACAGAATCGTCAGAAGTGGTGTCGGTTGATGCAGTGAGGAGCCAAATACAGCAGAGGGAGTGGCAACGCTCCGTGCTTGAAAATGATCTGAGAACACATGCACAAGAGCGGGTAAATGTAGCTCTGGACAGCTTTTTGTCCTCAATTGTGGGTCAACTACGAAGCTTAACCTATGATGCTGCCTGTGACGTACTCTCAACACTGCAAAGGAGATCAGGTGAAAGTTTGTCTCCCAGGTCTATTATGCAACTCAATAATCTCCTAACACAGGTGAGGTCGTTAAACTTTTATGGTGATACTGACATGGAGCGCATCATGGCTCAAGTGCAGCAAATTGTTGAGCAATCTCCAACCGAGAGGCAAACAAGTTTGGCAGATATTCAACGAACATTGCGTGCGGTTGCTACAGTGACGCGAGCTGAACTGCTTGATTTAGAAGAGGAGCCAAGAGTTGCTCGATCTATTGCTATTCCAGATTTTCCCACAGACTCCTCTGTCCGCCAAGCTCGTGCCGAACTTGGGTTGGACCTGGATGAACTACAATTTTCAACATTATCTCAGGTTCGTACTGATGTCCGTGCTGAACGGGCCGAGGTTGCAATAACGGGGATGGAATCACTGTGGAACTTTGTCGAGCGTGAGCCTCAACGGGAGGCTCGTCTCGTCTAGGACCGTCTCATATTCAAACTCCCCAACTGTTTAGGAAAGAGCAACACGCTTCTACGCATCGCGTGATAGTGCCCCTTGGCCTTTTATCGATGTGTTTTTGTGTTTGCTTTTCCTAAATAAATGAGCAATGCTTTCCCATTTCTCTATCAAATTTAGTTTCCGTTTGGAGAAATACCTATGCTTAATCAAGAAGCACGACGCCAAAGTGTGCAGGGGGTACAGGTGCTCCTACTCAAAGGCGGTCCTTATATAGAAGTTGCCGAGCGAGTTCGGGCAGTTCACAAAGCAGGAAGATCGTTCAGTTTTGATCGAGGTGAAGTCCTCACTATTCGCAATACATGGATGTACCGGGCGTATATCTCAGTCAACGAGAGACAATACATTGGAGATGCTGAAATTCACTTTGGTGCTCCCAAGGATACTCCTAATGGGACCAATCCTATTACATGTGGACAGACTTCAGCAATTGGGAATGCACTTGCGTTTGCAGGATTTGGAACCCTTAAGAGCGTTTTAGCACGTTTAGGCCAACGCCTCGAAAACGAGGTAGACCTTCCCTCTGAGCAAACTCGTCAGGTAATTCAAGGTGTTGAGGTCGTTATGCTCGACGATGAGCCTTACGTAGATGTTGCCGAACGTATCTATTCTGTTCATCAGGCAAATAAGGCGTTCAGTATACAAATGTGCAAGATACTCCAGTACAACGATGTATGGATATATAGAGCGCATATTACAGTAGGAGAAAGGCAATATATTGGAGATGCTGAAATCTATTTTGATGCAGACAAGGATACTCCTGACGGACTCTATCCAATCGCTTGTGGTCAGACATCGGCAGTGGGGAATGCACTTGCGTTTGCAGGGTTCGGGAATGTACGAAGTATTCTTGAGCAACTTGGCAATGAGGAAGCTGATACGGTTGAGATGAAATCTTCATTAGCGTCAGCAGATGCGGTTATACGTGCGAAAGGACATGCAAGTAGTTCCAACAAATTGTCGAATGAGAGAAGCGAGAATAGCAGTGTCAATCACAGTTCTCACCAAAAGATCAAAGTAACTGCACAGCAACAAACCACTATACGAGAACTCTGTGAGCGTCTGGGAGAGAACGAGCCAGATTATGCTCAAATGACGTTTGCTGATGCTGAAATCTTTATTCTGCAATTGCAGCTTTCTGAGGAGGAGCTGCTCCATACTGCTGAGGAAGTGAGACAACAGGATGTATCTCAGGATACGGAACATTCTAAGGCACCGGTTTCTCTTCAAGCAACTGAGATCGTTAGCAAAGATGCCGTCGGTCATCTCAAACAAACATGGCTTGATGCTTTCCAAATCGCAGGGACGGTCGATGAAAAAAGGGCGAGATGGATGGAATTCAAGAAGCGTGTATGTAAGATGGAGGTCAGCGACGACGTGATGTCTAATTTACAGCACCAACAGCTTCATGACGCTATTGCAGATGAAAGAGCACGTAAACAGGGGAACTCATAAATAGACTCAGAAAGGCAAAGAACGGCTTTGATACTACACATTTCTATCTCTGTTCTCTCTAATCTTTGGGCAAGAGCACCGTCTGTAGTGCCTCGTTCTTCCGTCCTGTCTAAGACACCTCTCAGTTGAAAGACTGAGAGGTGTTTCTGTTTTGAGTAGTGCGTTCCATAATTCAAGGAGGTATCTTACCATCATGAAATTTGATGCTACTCGTTTAGATGTTCGCAACGTTCCCGCTAATGTTCATGTCCATGTGCATCAGGAGCAACAAATTGTGGTTAATCTACCCACATCACTCTCAAATCAAAGTGTGCTTGTCGAGCATATTGGTGAGACACTTTCTCTATTCGGTACATCAGCACCTCATGCAAAGGGCATCTTTACTAGCCAAGCAGGTCAAGACCAGCCAGGGGCAATAGTATCACTTAACGAGGACAGTGCTATTAGCGACAAGAACCAGAGCATTAGGTTGGGAGGAGATGAAAATGGTCAGCTTCCTGTTATCACCATCAACGTTCCTCTCAAAACTCCTGTCGCGCTTTCGGGTATCGCGGGACAATCAATTATTGATGATACAGAAGGCAATGTTTTACTCCTCATCTCCCCTTTGAGCGGACCCGCATACGTTGGACGCATATGTGGAGGCATAATAGTGGTTCAGGAGAGTGGCCTTGTAGATATAGATCATGTACTAGATGCAGTTTCACTCCAACTCACTGTACTCGGTAGAGGAGCGATCACTGTAGCACGAGGAAATGTTGACTGGCTCTCAGCCACTATTCAAGGTGCCGGATACATTGCTTTTGGAGGAACAGCATCTCATGCGATGCTCGTTAACAAAGGATCTGGCACTATTGATATCACTCGGTGTACATCACAACCTCTGTGTTTTCCTAGTTGTGGAACGATTCGGATTGGCGATGCACTCTTCTATTAGCACCTCGCGTCAGTAAAGTTATGCCTCGCCAATCTTAAGCATGCTTGCTTAAAAGCACCTCTTCCTCATAGATAGTTACATCCTGTGAGGAACATTCTTGTGCTCATAAGAGCACTTTTTGCATACTTTAAAAAAGGAAAAAACATCATGAGAATTACAACAACACAAGTACATCTTAGTCACGGTCTTTCTACAGTGAGTCATGCTGTACCAAATAGAACCACGCGTCCTATTGAGGCGTACATCTTGGCTGCTATTGACAGAGGACGTGTACGACTAAGTGCAAGGAAGGATGACATCGGCATCCATTGCTGGGTTGCGGCTGACAGTGTTTCAGAAGAGGGAGCGACATTACTTCCGGCGAAGCTCATCACTGATTTCGTTGGAAATTTGCCATCGTCCCCAGTCTCTCTAGAGGCACCATCGTCGGCTGATCCGACTTCCTGCAATGTTCGTTGCTTGCGTATTAGCGCGGATATGAAGAATGCACTAGAGGACGTAAGGGAGTTCCCTCACATTCCCTCTTTTACTGAAGGGGGTGAGCTAATTCTCCAACTGGATGCGGAATTACTCAAGGAGATTATCGCACAGGTCGCCTTTGCAGCAGCTGATAAGGATGACTATAGTAGATCAGCACTTCTTGGGATGCACATCGAAATGAGTGGAGGGGAGGCTGTGTTCGCTGCCGCTGACTCCTTTCGATTAGCTATACGTACAATTCCCATCCCTGACGATCAACTTCGCTGTAGAATGCTCTTATCAGCGAGAACAATGGAAGAATTAGCAAAGATTCTGCCATATGATGGGACAGTGCAGGTACTACTCACGCCAGATCGTAATCAAGCGTTGTTTCATACCGATACAATGGATCTTTCAGCACGTTTGCTTGATGCTGTGTTCCCAAATTTCCGTGGAGTTATTCCTGAAGCATGGACAACGCGTGCCATTCTTCGCACGCAAGAACTCGCTTCTACTGTTCGATTAATGCTTCCGTTTGCCCGCGAGGGTAAGAACACCATTCGCTTCAAGATCACCGGAACAAGCAACGAGTATGTTGGTTTTGATAGGGAACCAAATACCGTGAAGTTGGAGGCAGTCGCACAGGATGTGGGTAATAACGAAAATATAGTCGCTGCAAAAGTTGAGGGACCAGACCAAGAAATTCATTTCAATCTGAAATATCTCTCTGATGTTCTCTCCGTTATTGGCACCCCAGAAGTGGCTTTCGAGGTTACTGCAAGAGAGCGTCCAGCGGTGATCAAACCAGTTGGGCAAACGAACTATGTATATGTTTTGATGCCAATGAGTAACAATCAGACGAGCACAGCCCGAACATCTACTGAACAGGACCATGCGGCTCGTGTACAGGTTGTTGCAGGTAGATAATCCAACGCTTTTCCCTTTTATACTGTCCCGTTCTTCCTACCAAAGAACGGGACAGTATTCTTTCTGAAAGACGAATGTTTGATCGAGATCAATGCATTGAATGTATCACAAAAAGGGAAAAATAGAGATGAAAAATACAAAAGGAGTATGAAATACATGGGTATTCGACTAGATGCTATTCCGATTACAGGTCTTCCACAGATCATGAAAACTGAGAGCGAACCGGAACCCTATGCGACGAGAGTAAACTGTCTTTTGCATAGTGGTCAGCTTTTAGAACACCAGCACTTAGAAGTGCGCGTAAACAATGTTCTTCAAGATGGCATCTCAGAAGGCAATCAGACCGTTTTTTCCTGGCAATTCTTTAAAGCTACTGACGAGGTGCTTATCACTTTGCATAATAGAGGAATGCAAACAAAACATTGGCGAGGATGCTGGAATGAGCGAGATGCTATTCTACACACTGGTACGCTTCCTGTACAGGTTGCTTTTAATGGAAAAATGCAGCAAGTGGCGGGGACAACGATAGACGACATTTCCTCAGTAGCTCTTGCCGATTCGATGCCTCCTACTGATGCAGCAAATAGTAATGGGCATAGTGGACACCTCATGCTTGAGTCAGATAATTCTACTGACAACATAGAATCTCATGGCAATGAAAAGCAGATCAGAACTGCTGATGTACAAGAGCTATTGGTGATAGCTGAGGCGAACTCCTCGCCTGTTGTAACACAACAACAAACAGAAATTGCTGCAGCAGAGGAGGACGAAGAGTTTCAGCGCGAGCAGGAACGCATAGAAAATGAAGAATTTGAGGAGGTGGAGGACGAAGATTTGCAAGAGGACGAGGATGTAGAAGACGATGGGTATGAGCCTAGCAATGATATGGAGGGTGGTGAATCTCTTTCGATACAAAGAAAAGGGCTACAGGAAGATGAGGCTACTACGACTCCCGTAGGAAAACGTGTGGCCGCATTTCATGCAAATCCAGTTGCTCTTGAGCAAACTCTTCAAGCTCTCAAAGACCTTGTTGCTAAAATGCCGCCAAAGACGATCATCGTTGATTTGCGTGAACATAATCGTCAGTCAAGGCATTCTCTAACGTCGAGTGCTCTTTCCAAGGAACTCTTACGAGGTGTCTTCGGAGCAAAGTACTGGGATCGCGGTTGGGCAATTAAAACATCGTTTCAATTCACAGTCGGTTCTGACAATTCATCAAGAAGACTGCGTGCTGCTATTGTGAATTGCAACCATCCTGATGGAATTCCTTCTCTCACAAAGCACTATGAGGAGGGCTATTCATTCGTGTTAATGGATAGCCGTGCATCATATGATGAAAGTCCTCGTCGGACTGTGATCGATGAACTCCGACAACGCATTCCAGACCTCGTAGTCGAACCGATTGGATAGTAGTTTCGTATCCACAACATTTATTCAGCATTTAGTAGCGAGTACGAGGGAGAGCATCTTTTCTTTCCCTCGTACTCGCTAAAGGAGACAAAACCATGATTAGCACTCTTCCAAATATGGTCCAAGCTGATGAAGCACTTCGATTACTCGCTCAGATGTATGCTCGCTGGTTTATACGCGTAGGTTTGGATGAATCACGTGAAGAGATGTATGCACATATTCGCGACATACTCTATAACGCGGTAAGTCAAAAAGATGCACATGAGCGCCTAACACAGTTAGCCGAAGGGATGAATGATACGAACGCTTCTCTTTGGAGGGTATGTATCCAAGCACAGGACATCGTGCAACAAGTCATTCAGGCACATGGAAGCGTCAATGCTTTGGTTGCTGGACAGACTGACGGGTTCCGACATCTATGCTTAACATGTAGTCAGAATGAACAGAACTTTCAACGAGTGCATTTCTTTAACGGGCGAGATCGTCGTCTTCTCCTCATGCCAGAGATCGGAGGCACGAATCGGTCAGTGTATTCTATGTGCCAAATTTGTCATCAGCCTATTAATCCCAACAAACTTGTTATATTCTCCTTCGCCGGAACGACAAAACATACCAAACAATGTCTTTGTAGGATGTGTAATCGTGCAGGAACAGCGTTCCTGTTAAGTATCTATGAATGCGAACCGCAAGCACAACGTGTTTTGCTTCCATACCTCCAACAAGTATCTGCTCCAAGCAAGCAGCAGTGTGTCGAACGCGCCGTCAAGCTGTGCTGGGAGAATGGGTGGTACATGTTTAACAGGAACACGATACTTTCCTGAATAGTCAGATGGATATGCTGTGTACAGTCCAGTGTACCTTCCATCAAGTGAGAAAGTAAGGAAGAATGACCAACTTTTTATGGACAGAGAGGAAGCTTATTGTATGCAAGATGATTCCGTAGCTTCCGTGGAACTTACACAACAAATACAGAAGGACCAGTCTACTTTGGAAGCACATCTTCAAGCATCATGTTTTCGCGTTGCATCAAGATGCTGTAGTCAGTGTTTGTTTGGGCCAAACAAGTTGGTCTCCGACGCGCGAAAGACGGCACTTCTTGAGGAATGCCTTCGTAAAGATAAATTTTTTCGGTGTCATGTAGGGGATGCCAATGGACAAACGATCTGTTGCCGAGGCTTTTTTGAGATACATGGTCGTGATGTGTTCCCCACTCGTATGGCTAGGTTGCTTAATGAACTATTTTCTGGCTCTCTTCGCTTTGTCGAAGTGGAGGAGGATAAGGAGCAAAAATGTCAACTGTAACCAATCCCATCCCTCAAAGTGAGACAGAGGAAATTATACAGTTTCGTCTTCAACATCTTCCGCGTTACAAAGTCATTCTGCATAATGATGCTCTTCACACCTTTGATGAAGTCGTTTGCGCGCTCTCGAACTCCGTTTCGCTATCCAATCAAAAAGCTTGGGATGTCACATTTGAAGCGCATAATATGGGGCGGGCTATTGTGATTGTGTGCCTCAAGGAAGAGGCCGAATACTACAAGGAGAGGTTGGAAAAATATAAGCTCATAATCACTCTTGAGCAGGAATAGAACACTTTAAAAGGTCCATAGATAAGTGGGTAGCAGCTTTTGTGTTAGGCTATTGCCCGCTTTCATTTTGTCTTTTGAAAGGAGGAGTGACTGTACCTCTTGTTGACGGTCACTCATACAGATATGACATCAGCCATTATGCTTTCTACATCATTACAAGGAACAACTCATACAGCTATCACGAAATATCCGGCTCGCTATAGGGTAATTGAGGAGTATGAAGGTTTCCGCATAGAGGGAAGAGATCGTGTATCAGTCTATGTGCGTCTGTCTCCGTATAAAACCTCGTTGCTCATTGGACGTTCGCTAGATGAGATCAATGCTTCCGAACAAGGGAGTCTATCTCGTTTTCCCTCTGCTTGCGGTCTCTACGGGTACTATCGATTGCTAGATATCATCGCTCGTGTCACGATGTCTCAGTGGCAACGTCCTCCCAATCCTACAAATGATTGGAGTGGTATCAAAGAATGGTCTATTAGTCGTACAAAGCAGGCGTTACATTTCCGAGGCGTCTATCAACAGTGGCAACGTCTCCTCAGTCTTGTACCAGAACCTCAAAAATCAGTTGCGAAGGCTGTATTTGCTGCAACATTCGATGGAAGTCAACGAGGCTGTGAAACGTGGCCTGAACTCTACGACTATCCTTTTCTGGTTAAAGACATCTTGCAGTATCGTGCTGCCGCTATTGCTGCACATTATGCAGATAGCCTTATAGAACAAGTTGGACTTATGGTTCAAGTACAGAGGGAGCACAGTGCTTCTGCTTGTCAATCAGGGGCACCAAGTGAGCGTTTTGAGGCTATTAGTCAACGGCGATGGGGAGTTTTCTCAAAAGAGTTCAGTCCGTTAGATGTCACGAATGGATTACCGTCTGATGCAGAAGAGAGATGGAAGCAAGAGCGACTCGAACAAAGGCAGATAGTCATGGAGTTGCTGGCTCATGATTGGAAGGCCCTCTACTCTCATAATGGAACGGCAGGGAAGAGTTTGCGGCGGTCGCTTATGTCCTTGTCGGGAGGTGTCTCTGGACCTCTCTTATGTGAGTTTCCCAAACTTGAGCAATTTCTAATACGACCAATTGTAGATCGCGTTGAACTTACCACATTTCTGTTGCTGGCACGCTCTGCTTTAGGTTGGGGGCCGATTTCATCTGATACATGGGAAGGGAACATTCTTGCGAGGGCGAGTCGAAAGGAAATTCTTGCTGCTCTGCACATTTTGTCTAATCATCAGCAACGGGAATTTTTTCGTCAACAGTATCATGCAGGGCAACGAATGAGAAGACAGGCACCCGTTCTTACGCCGTGGAAGAATGGTTTGTCTCTGCTGGTGGGCTATATCTATGATTACTGTTGCTTTTGTCGCCAAACAGGTCTACCAGCCCATAACGGGAATATCGTCGGACTTGTAGAAAAATCCATCTCGTGGCATCGTGATGCACAACGAAGGACAGAGGAATTTCAGAAAGCACTGTTAGATGGAACGGCTTGCGCTGCCCTTTCTCCTGTTCCTTTGCCCAGTAACTCGTCGATTGCGTTTTTATCGACAGCGAAAGACATCTTTGCTGAGGGAGAAAAAATGGGTCATTGTATCGCAAGCTACGCATCTTGGGCCGTCAATGGGCAATGTTATCTATTCCATGTGAATCACCAAGATACAGAAGCGTCGGTGCAGGTGAACACTTTTGGTCAAGTTGTTCAATCGTATGGCCCCCACAATAGCAGTAACGCTGCATCAGAGTACGGGAAACATGTTTTAGAGAAATGGGGAAGCAGCTTTGCCCGTAAACTGATAGACTCCGACCGGCGTCCCATCTACGGAGGATACCAAAGATTTCCTGAAGACAACGATCCCCACCCTTTTTAGAATCCGTAGTTCCCTTACTACTTGGCTCGGTCCTCCTCACTATATCTTGTTCGTAATAGCTGACCCTGAACATGACGACGAGCGGCTAGTAACTGCTCAAATGTCATATTTAGAGACAACATTCAGTCTAAGAAAGGAATATGTGCATCTCTCCTATTACAGCCGGAAGAGGGATGCATAAAGTAGATGTATGAATTTTAACAACGAAAACGAATTAGAACATTTCCTACATGGTATTGAGGCAGAAATGCGAAGGACTAATGCTCAGGCTCTTCAATTTCTGCACATAAAGCCTGTTTTTTCCATTCTCCAGAAAGCTCGAACTCATGAGGCTTTTTATCGGCTAGACCTCGTGGAAACAACTCCTCAACTCCGAGTCTTGCTTCCAATAGATGAGGGACCAATCAAATTCAACATGTATCTGGTCCAATTGAGCGACCTGCATCCCCTTTCCAACGCATTCACTCACTATGTGCAGTACCAAGGCAGTACCGACTTTGAGCAGGAGCGTCCAGTCACTGAGTGGCATTTGCTTTATAGCATTGGAGAGATGATGAAGAATCTTTTCTGGATGGGTTTAGAAACATCTCGCTTCCCTTTGGAAATCACTGTGCATAAGCTGCTCTAACTGAAGGATGAATGCCTTATGTTCGTTGTGTTCTTGCGCTCGATGGTCTATCGAGGAAAGTCTTAGAGGAGAATTTTGTAATGAATACTCTGCCTAATAAAGATACGTGCATCTGTGGTGTAACGAGCTGCGTAGGCTGTGACTGTGGCATGGATTGTGCGTACAGCCCAGGACATAGAGAAGGAACTGTAGCACTTCAACCTCTTGCATCTCTAGTTGAGGCCGTCGAGTGGCTGTTTACAGAGCAAAGATTTGCACTACCCATATGTTCCTTAGAGGAAAATGGTATATGCTTGAAATCCCTTTCTCCAGGAATACGTCGCTTGCGAGCAACACTTGCATTTGCCAAACAATTTCTGAAAGACCCAGCTTGTGAGGCCGTTCCAAAAGTGCCATTTCTGCCGTTGGTCTACCATATTCAGTATCAGCAGGAGCATATTCCCGTCTCATCCATTATAGAGTTTTATGCAGGTGCTATGACAGTGTTGGTACGAGAACTTGCACAAAAACACGATGCTGGAGAGGTTCTTCCGTATTCAGATAAACACAATGGAGAACCCCCTTATGACCAATATGTAGAAATGCGTAAGAATGTGGCAGATGTAGTTATTCCTAGTGAACATGATGAAGATGCCTTATGCATCATCCTCTCATTTGACTCGTCCCTGCTCACACGTCGGTGCGGCTTAAATGGCGAGGAAACCGAGGAAAGCGAGACCTCTGCTGCAACTTTGATCTATCGAGGGTTGGCAGAGTTGGTTGAAGGGAAGCTAGAGGATTACTGGGATGAGTGTGTCATGCTTGCGCAATCAGCACATCCATCTACTTGGGAGATGTGCGTTGTCCTCCTAAACCTTTCCTGACTGCTATACGCCTTTTCTACCCCACTTGCCTCCCATCTTACAGACAATTATTGTCTGCCCGATTCTCCCACGTTACCTCCATCAAGAGTCGTAAAAATAAAGAAACCTTGCTAAGAAGCAAAGAAAACCGAGTGGTTGTGTTCCCTGCCAAAGAAGAGCAAGCTGCAGAAGCATAGCTTCTTGCAAAGGTACATCTCATTTGACTCCCATAAATAAATCAGCATCTGAGCATATGCTCAGATGCTGATTTTTTGTTTGTCTTATTCAGAAGTTCGAGAGGACCCACGTACCAAGCCACTAATGCATTGGCTAGTACATGGGTCACTTTCATGAAGGAGACCGTGATGACTAATATATTTCAAGAACACTTTCAGCAAAGCGAAGGGAAGAGGATGCAAGACGTTCTTTCTTTCCATCTTTCGCACTGGGCTAGTATAGTGACTGATGCTGTTCCCAATCGCTGTTTTGATAATGCATGGAGGACGTTTTGCTCTTTTCCTGAAATATTTTTCAAGGGGAAATTCGTCGAGGGCTGGATTGTTTTCGATCTGGATACCGAAGTTGTTCTCAACGAGCATGGATGGTGCCAACTGCCTAACGGTACTATTGTAGACCCCTCGGTTCTGCTGTTAGTAGAACCTGACCAACCTGTCTATTACTTTTCAGGGGTTGAACGGGACTGGGCAGAAATGAAAGTGCTGATAAACGAGGAAAAAGAGCTTCCTTACGTGCGCTTTGATGGAAAACATGGTGAAGATGGTTTAGGCCATCCTGTGTACAAGGCAGCCTACGAGACAGCGAGAGAGAAGATGTACCATCTAGCGAACGCTACACACCCACCCAAAAAGATGACTTTTCTGACTGCTCAAGATAAAGGAGATGATCCAAGAGACACAGGAGTCAGTGTGCAGATCATCGTTGTCTCACCTGATGATCTCGAGAGGAGCAGATGAGATGAGTGGAAGGACACATGAAAGCCTAAACCAAGAAGTGTCACAGCAATTAGCATATGAATGGTCTCTTGCTGTGGCACTTGCCACTGAAGCTGTTCCCAATTATTGCTATGCGAACGTATGGCATGCGATTACCGAACTTGTCGAACTATCAGAAGCACTCTTGGTTGAGGGATGGGTTGTCACCGAGCAAGAGAGCCAAGTTTTACTTATTGAACACTGCTGGTGCGAGCGCACTAACAGCATTATTGATCCTTCTCTTGTTCTACTCATGAGATGTGGGCAACCTGTACGTTACTTTTCAGGGATACAGCGCAATCTGCCGGAGGTACGCACACTTGTCTGTAAGCAACTTCCTCGTGTGTGCTCCATTGGAACCTATGGGCGTGATGGGATGAAGAATACTGATTATCGCGCAGCCTATCAAGCCGCCTACAGATATGCCTCCTCGCTTGTCTCTACAGGCGATTCAATGAAGCAACTCATTGTGCAACCATCAATCTTCCCGACTACAGAAGTAAAGCATCCAGAACTTGTTGTACAAATTGTCTCATCACAGTCCTTTTTGAGGGGAAGCAATGAACGTATTGAACTATGACCTGTCGGTAAAAGTTGCTGAACTGATACACGCTCAAAAATATCGCTGTTGGTACAATGCCTACGATGCACTTCTCCAACTCCCCGGTCCATTTTTTTTCTCTCGGTATGTCGAAGGATGGCTGGTCATCCCCAAAGAGCACGAAGTGCTGGTAATTGAGCACGGCTGGATCGAACATTCAAACGGGCAGATTGTAGATCCATCTATTGTGCTGCTTGAAGAGAGGGGCCAGCGCATGGACTACTTTTCAGGGATTCAGCTAGACCGATCCCAGATACAAGACCTTCAGGGAGTACTTTTACCTGTCGCACGCCTTCTTTCTCCAAAGAAGGACGGTTTGGGATACCCAGACTACAAAGCCGCTTATGACGCTGCTATGAGACGTGCTGAAGAGTTTGCCTGTATAAATGACAGATTGGTAAGGGTATGTCCGCGCGAGACGACTATCATTATGCTTGGCGAGGATGGCGTTGTTGTCATTTCATTAGAGGGATGACGATTAAATGTAAGCTTGCAGTCGCTTATTACTGGGCGGTAGTCTCTTTTTGAAGAAAGAAGAACTTGTCAAATATCTTCCTTCATCGGCATACTTTTGATGAATGCATAGAAGTACTTAACATCTAGCGGAGCACTTTGTTTGACAGTTCTCAACATAAGAGTTTGTTTCATTGTGGAGTATACCTTGAAAGGGCTGCTCCACGATTTTTATTATCCAAGTAAGGAAAACAGCTATGAATAAGACATTACAACACACGTATCACCTCTATCATCACCAACCAAAGCCTCTTGCTCTAGAGAGTGTAAATGAACATGCTTGGTTGGTGAATAATGGAGTGAACTACAGTATAGTAGCTACGATACAGGCACGTACTCCCGAGGATGCCTACAAAGCTGTTCAGGAAAAGATGGTTGGGCATGGAAAATTGACACGATTTGTCGAGATACGGACAGGCAACCTCATGCGAGAAACATTTCCGGGGGATGTCCTCGTCGAAGAAAGAGGTGCTTGGATGATCGTTGCCGATCTACAGATACAGCGTATTCCCTATGAGACGAGCCAACCTTGGAAATCGTATTCACATCATTCATCCGTTGAATGCGTAAGCTGGTCTCCCAATGGGAAGCATCTAGCCGCTATTGGGAAAGACGTTCACATTCACAACCTTTATGAGAGTGAGGAACGCTCTACTTCTTCCTCATACCGCCGTCATGGAAATTGGACCGGATATGCTATTGCATGGTCCCCCGATGGCAGTCGTATCGCTTCTGGGGGATACGATGGCGAGGTTCATGTGTGGAAGCCTGCTCCACATGCCGGATACTCAAATGCTTCAACTGGGTCTATCTTGATCTGCAGGACAGAGGAAGGAGAGAGTAGGCAGGAAAAGATTTCGTGCATCGCCTGGTCTGCTGATTCTAAGACATTCATTGCTGGAAGAAATAAAGGCTCGGTCATTCAATGGAACGCGTTGACAGGGGAGTGTCTGCACATTTTTCCACGTCATAAGGGAGATGTGAATGCGCTTGCGTATGCACCTGATGGAATTCGTATAGCATCAGCGAGTGACGATGGGACGATACGTGTTTGGGGTATTGGACAAGATACTACTCAAGACGTTATATGTCAGCATCCTGGAAAGGTATCTTCATTTGCGTGGTCTCCAGACAGTTCGCTCATTGTCTCTTCATGTGAAGATGAGGATCAGTCCCTGCATTTCTGGAATCCGTCAACGGGCGATCCAGGTGAGCAAATTCCCTTATCCATTTACTCTACGAAAATACTAGGCATTAATACCGTCGCTTGGTCGCCAGATGGGAGATTCATAGTGGCAGGATGTGATGATGGAACACTGCAGATGATCAATGTGATACGTAGGCAACACATTCTCACTTACCGTATAGGGAATAACCACCGTGTCAATTCCATTGCATGGTCGCCCGACGGGAACTGTTTTGTGTCTGGCGGAAGTGATGGATGGGGGAATGATGGGCGTGTGAGGATTTGGCAGGTGAAAGAAACAGACGGAACAATAGTGAAAGAAGCACGAACGAGCTAACTTTGTTTTTACATGGCTGTATATTCCTCCATCCCTTGATAAAAGCTCTCACGTATTTTCGTGAGGGCTTTTTCTATTGCCGATAACATAGGAGTTCTTTATGCCTAACAAGAGAATACAGAAAAAACGCTTGAACGCTAAGACTCAACTTAAGCTACTCGAACTACGAGAGAAGAGATCACGGGTGCAAGGAGACAGAAATTTCCAAAGCTTTGCATTAGTGGGAAGTGCTCGACTTGATGAAGCTTGGATGCTGAAACGAGAGCAAAACGGTATTCATGCTCCATCTGGACTCCTCACGACACTCAGAAAACTTGTGGACCAACTCGATAACTATCAATTAGCAGATAGATGTATTTGTGATGAGTTGAGTAGTGATACTTTGTGTACCTTCTGTATAACTACTGCTGTACTCAAAGAGGGCAATCGTTGGATTGCTATGCTTCGCCGTGCTTCAAGTCGCTGTACGTGTGAAGCTCTTTCCATCCACTCTTACTGACATTCTGTTTGATTGTCACAAGGTAGAAATGACAGCGAAACATTTCTACCTTGTGTAGTACACGTGGCTCAAGGTAGCACTTCCAGAGAGGTAGAGCAAAATCTATGGATACTACACGAAAACATCCACTCGTCTTGGTCGTCGATCCCTCTCCAACACTTAGAAAGATTATGGAACTCGTATTTAGCCGCGAAGGAGGGGAAGTGCTTCAATATAGCGATCCTGTTCAGGTTTTGAAGGCGGCGAGGGCAAGCAACTTACCAGTACCAGATATTGCCTTTGTGAATCTTACCCTTTCTAACCTAAGTGCATACTATTGTATCTGGCATCTCAAATCACACCCCGCTTTTAAACGTATGGCGATCATTGCTATATCCAAGCACAATAGCGGTCTCTTTAGGCTCATAGCTAAGCTTGCTGGAGCAATCGCTTATCTACCTAAGCCATTTACTACGGCGCAACTCTACACGCTTGTTTTGGAGCATTCGCAACACTAATTTCTTACAAAAGTCCGAATACAACAAGCCCGTCTGAAAGAGAATGTCACTGTATTCTCTTTGACATTTATAGAAGCATTTAAAAAGTGCGTAGTCAAGACACATGTTCTTTGACTACGCACTTTTTACGTATAAAGAAAGGACCTTATATGTCTCAAGAACCGGTTCAACCAGTTCCCTTCAATCTCACACCAGAACTTACCGCTCTTCTAGAGAGTTCAGATATTGCTTACGAACTCATAAGTGAAAGCTTTGGAATTAGTTTGGAGGGCATTGAGCGTAGTGTTGAGCAACTTCACTATGTCATGCCAAGTCTCACCCTGTCTAATTCACACATTATCGCCTTCCTACTGAGTGAAATTGTAAATGCAGCATTTCTCGATACACCTTCTGATGAAATCTTGGAACAGCAGGACAAACAGTCAATAGAGCAAAAGATAGAGCAGATTGCTCAGACCTACTATACAGGTAGTCTTTGGGATATATTTGAGTCTCTTGCGTTTTGTTTGAGAATGGTCGAAATAGGGCACATGAACTATCTCAAGAAAGAGACGCGTGCATCCCGAAAGGAGTTTCTGCAACAGATAGTGAATGCTACACGGCCTGCCTGTAAGCTTGCATCAATGGGATATCCAGAAGCCATGCAGATAATCTTTCGTAGGTTTACTGAATTGGGTGTCGCTGCCGAACAAGCTGTGGAACTTACGTTACAAGAAGACCGTAGATCGTACAACTCTGTTACTTCAAATAGGGGAACTCATATGAGAGAATAGAAGCACTTCCCCACGAACAGCTTCTTCTACAATAAAAGTACATGAAGAAGCTGTTTACCAAAGAGCGTTTTGTGTAAGGTGTTTATGACAGACAACGTTTTCATCGTCTATCATTGATGACATCATTGCTATGAAGTGCTGTTACATCAGCTAATGAGATAACAGCACTCCTCAGGTAGTGCTAGAGCTAAAATGGATGAATTGTAATGGTGATAAAAGTGCCTGTTTCAGGAAGCTAGTGCTTCTTTTATATACAAGATGGTTATTGTTTTTGCTCTTGGAGTATAGGGATAGTTTCTTTGGCCTGCGCCAATATCTTTTCGCTTCTGATACGGTCTGGATTGAGAGATACGCCTTGGATAAAGTGGATACCTACTGAGGTTTCATCGTTCACAAGAAAATCCCTGTTTGCATGATTGAGTGTAATAAATCTTAGAGCAGCTTCTTTTGCAAGTAAAACTCCCATATAGTAGTTACGAGCATCGTTTGTGAAGGGAGACCATCGAGCCGGAGGTATTTGAGTAGATCGCTTTACTTCGATAAGTACCGAGGGAGTGTGCTCTGGAGTGAGGAGCATCGCATCAATATCATTACGAACATACTCTCTAGGAAGACTTTCTCTTGCCCAATCTTGAAAAGCATCATTAGTGCGCCTATTAACTTCTTTCGTAGTACCGAGTACAGTTCGGTTTGTACCCAGCAAAGCTTGTATCGTACTTTGAGCTTCTTCCTTCCTAATCACTTTGTTATTAATAAGCAGAGTTGCACGAGGGTTGCTATATAAGTCTGGAGGATACTCAATGTATAGCATTGGCAAGCTAATTCTAGAGGCAATATACTTGCCGCTCTCGAAAAGAAAATTACGGTGAGCTTGAGTAGTCTTCGTCTCGGTAGAAATGTTAAAAGAGAGACCCAGAAGCCTTACGCCATTATTGATCCGTTCTCCCCATATGAGCACGTCTCCCGCTTCTCCACTCACAACCAACCGATCATGAAAATGATCCTGTAAGTATCGTAATAAATTGTCCAAAAAATACCTCCTTCACTACACGCATTTTCTTAGCCGTTTCTAACTGTTAAGGACGGGACAATTTCTAAAACAAATCTTGGTGCATACTGAGATAGTGTAAACGTTTTACGTGTTTTGCTAGTATGGATATGAGTATTGTATCACAAAAAGCGCATATCTCTCGATAATTCCTGATAAGAAGAGCCTTGTATCGTTACTCTTTGCGGCGTTAACATATTTCCAGATAAGAACACACGTACTTCAGCATTTCACTATTTTTCTTTCTCAATAGGAAATGCTTGGCTACAAATAAGCCTCACTTCTTCATCCTCATCCATACGTTGGTAATTGTCAGTCCAAGACTGCATATTATGTTGAAAGTATATTTGTCCCAGGCTCTTTAGCAAATCGCGCTGTGTAATTGCATTCTTCCGTAAGAGATTGACCTCACGATTAACAGCGGTTGTAATAGGTCCTCTAAATGCTTTTTCCAAAATGTTTATTTGTGCTCTCTCGTCTTCATCTGTATCACGCTTAAATAATTCGCGTAACTCTCGTAAGATATAGCGTTGACTCTGTGTGAGAGACAGTGTATGTTCGCGTTCTGCTTTCCGATGCTTTACCTCTTCTGCAAAGGCACGCTTCACACGCATCACTGCTTTATTATACTGTGCAGGCAAAGTTCCTATAGCTTCCTCGGGAGTCGCTTTGATCATTCCTAAAATGCGAGGGAGATCGCGCGAAATAATTTCTCCTTGCTCATTAAGCAGGAAGAGTTGCTGATATCGACCTGCTTGACAGAAGACGTAGAGTCCTTGTTGTGGGGAGGCGACTTTCGCCGACCGAATGCCATCTCTTAGGGTGGCAATGCGCTCATATTCACTAGGATTGTCTTTACGCAATTGTCTCATGATCTCTTCTGCTTCGTTTAGATCTAAGAACTCCTCTTCTTCCTCAAAAAGGCTGAGCTGGTTGCCATCATTTCCATAAATTGCATACATTGCCTCTTCGTTGAGTTGCTCTGTCCGATCAAGAATCGTTGAGTCCTCACCAATTGTGTTGTGAATCTCTTGAATGCGGTGATGAAGCTTTTGGCGTAGGCCGAGATTCTTCTCAATCCCTGTTTCTGGCAGAAAATTGAAGCCATAAATCACTTCGTGTTCACTACCGATACGATCAATACGGCCAAATCGCTGAATAAGGCGGACTGGATTCCAATGTAGGTCGTAATTAATTATTATGTTACAGTCCTGCATATTTAAGCCTTCCGCCAATACATCCGTCGCAATCAGCGTTGATATTTCGCTTTCGTTCACCGAAAATAGATACTCTGGGTTTGCTTTCGGAGCAAATCTACCCACGATCCGTGCTTTGTCTTTGTCACCACTGTAGATAACCTCAATGTCACTCCGTTTTCTTGCAGGATTCAGATTTTCGGCGAGGTAACGAGCAGTATCGGCGTATTGAGTGAATATAAGTTGCTTGCCTCCCTTCTCACGAGCTTTATCGAGGTATTGTTTGAGTTTCTGAAGTTTTGCATCTTGATCAGGCGTGATTGGCTCAACTAGTAAGAGAATCTTTTCAAGTAGGTAAATATCGTGTTTGATAGATTGCTGTAAACGGTCCAACTCAAAATCATGAGCCTTATATTTTCCCGAGACTGTTTGCAGTGCATCCAGTAGCTCAGTTTCTTCTATATAATCGGATTCGTAGAGAATACTTTGTGCATCATCACCGGCGGGAATAATTCCTTGTGACAAGGCACTAAGGAATGATGTATGAACAGAGATCAAGCGGCGCACAGTCTCTCGAAATGCATAGACACTTGACTCAAAACGCTTGAAAAGGAGTGTACGCATCAGTCCACGTAAGTTTGTACCTGCTCGTAACATGGTCGCGTAAGGTTCCTGTTTTTGCTTGCTCTTGATAACGTAGTGCCACAACCCATAACGTGCATAGGTAAGTTCCTCTTCTAGTAGAGAAACAAACTGATCTTTGTGTGCTTTCCCTATATATCCTTGTAATTTTTGATATAATCCGTGATAGGTATCTTCGATGCTGTACTCAATTGTTTCTAGTACGCGTTTAGGAAAGAACTGATGTCTTCCCCCAACCAGAACATATGCTTTCCTCTGGCCTTCCAGATATTCTCTGAACTGTGAAGACTCGAGTGGTTGCTGTGTTTCTGCATCGTATCCGTACCAGCGAAGAATGTGATTGCGGGTGCGACGAATCAAAATATTGACAAGGAGTTCTGGAAGCTTACGCTCACCTTTTTCAATCAGCTTAAAATAGTCTTTGAGAATTGGAGGATCGATAGGTAAGTTCGTCTTATCATCTTGATGGAATAACTTAATTTGGTGGTACACATCCCAGGCACTCTTGTTACGCGGGGTTGCTGTCAAGAAGCAGCAACGCTTTCCCGTTGCGAGAAATGATTGTACAACTTTGTAACGCTGTGTATCAGGATGACGTAAATTATGACTTTCGTCAATCAGCACGAAATCTCGGTCGCGGTACTTTGGATCTTTGACTAAAAAATTAAATGTTCCATCATCGCCACCACGTAAATAGCCCATTGAGATAACACGGGCATTGAGCTGATACACTTCGTTGGCTCGCTCCCACATGTCCACTAATGGAGCAGGGCAGATAATGAGAGGACGGGAATGTTCAGTACGCTCGAAGTGTTTGACGATGGCTGCTCCGATATAACTCTTCCCAAGCCCCACGACATCAGAGACAAACGCACCTCCAAAGTCACGTATAATCTGAATTGCTTGACGCACAGCAACTTTCTGGAAATCTGCCAGTCGAGAAGTAATTTCATCGTTCCACAAAATGTCTTTGGTGTCATCCCCTTCTAAACGATCTTTCACTAAGGTGTAGAGGGTTTTCATATAGATGTCGTAAGGACTTGTAGCGGTAATAGCCCAGGACTGCTGCATTTCGCGCATTAACTTCTCGTCAAAATCTTGCGACTCGTTCCAAAGTTCATCGAACCACTCTACCAACTCAGCATGATTATCGTTTCCTTGCACGACAACATTTAGTTCGGTATTATGGCTAACTCCTGATAGGGTAAGGTTAGACGAACCAATAATAGCAATTCCCTTCTCATGACGTTCAACAGGGTTGCCAATACGATCAAAAAGCGTGTTGTAGTAGTCAAAGATGTACGCTTTTGCATGCAAACGACCTTTTGTATACACACGCACATTCAGACGTTTTTCACTAATCATGCGAACAAGAGTTTTCACTAGGAATTCGTTCTGGTCTGTTTGGTCCATTCGTTCAACAAGAGAGCGAACATTTGTGGCTGTTTCATTAGCCATACGACTTGACTCTGTACGTTTAGGATAGGTTTGTGACTCAAGCGTATCGCGTACCAATTCTAGTCGTTGATATCCTTCAGCTAATTGCTCTAATGTCTCCCGGTTGGTGGTATTGCCTATAAGCAGGCGAAGCTCTTTCACGTTTTCTAAGCGGTCCGCGATACTCTCTAAGCCAGACAGAAAAAAGTAACCGACTGCAAATCGTGCAGTTTCGGTACTCTCAAGCATGCGGTTAATATGAGTGACTAATTTTTCTGTGCGATTATCTATAATGTCATGAGTAGGCATGGTATATCACTGTACCTTGTAGGATGATAGGATGTATTGATACGAATGAGATGTTAGAAGCATGTTCCAGATAAGGAAAGGTCTAACACTAATGAGCAGATGGCGTGCTAGTCAGTGCAAAAGATGTACAATAATAGCATTTCTTTCCTCTATCCTACTACAGTGGTAACGAACCTGCCCACAAATCGTTCGTGCTGTTAACAATCATTTTGTGCTTGCTACTTTCAACCGTCTCTGATGGCTTGCTCGTTTGTAGACTCGTAGCTTTTTTAAGGCGTGAGCCTACGAGGTGTATCACTGCTTCGTACACAGCGTCACGCTCTGTTGTGGTAAGACCAAAAATATCGAAGATGAAGTCGTCGAGATTATGCCAGGCTATATCAAAAAGATTTGAGTTCATCTCTTTGTGCTTCTGTTCCTCAGAAAGGACAAGTTTACGTGCTGGTAGATTGTAAACTGGTTGGAATACGCTTTCTGCAATTGCCTCTGTTTTCGTAGTGCCATTCAAGACTGGTACTAAAGTATAATCGGAGACCATCATGCTTCTAGCTCCACCACCCAGACCTGCACGGTTATATATTTCAAATAGTAGAGCACCTATAGCCGAATTCAGGTAGACAAGTGTTGTGGTAGAAAGCTTCGCGTAATAGAGACGGCAATCGACTGAATACATATTGGGATTATAAAATACAGCAGATGTATTATGTGCTTCCTTGACAAAAATACTATTCGCCGCCTCAGTAGATACTGACCACCATCTTCCTCTTCCACTGACGCTTGAGTTTTTGTGAAAGCCTTGTGACTCGCCCCATTGAATATACTCCAAAGCAGCAGTTCCCTTAAGTTCTGCTTTTGTTTTTTGACAAAGAAACAAGTTGTTTTTGAGCATACTTGACTGAACCAAAATACTTCTACAATCGGTAGGGCTTTTGATTATAGGTTGCAAGAACTCCTCTTCAATATGCCACTGTTTTGCTCTCTTCTCATCAAGATAGAAAAACTCGTTCGCTCCTGTTTTAACTCCGTAACGAACCTCAGTAATATCACGCAAATGTACCAGTCTATCTCTCCCTTTCTGCATAAGGACCCAATAGATATCTGGGGCGCGCAAGTATTTACCTCCCAATTTATTCCCCGTGTAAGAGGAGACCTGAGTAAGCGCATGCTGTGTTACATTGTTTTGCCTTTTTGTGCCTATAGTACGTGATTGTTTTCCCTTTAACAGGGTACTTCCTTCGTCGAATAATGCACGCTGGTTGATAGGATAGGTTCGGTACAATAAAGTTGTTATAGGCTCTGTAGTACTCTCAATATGTTTGAAGATTTCAGACGCAAGGACTTGCTCAAAATCAACAGTAAAAAGCACAAATCGCGTGATGGCATCCTGTCCAGCTCTATCGCGAGTACCAGGCGGTGATAAAAGTACAATGACAGTATTCACGTCAGCAGTTGCGAACGAGCGTTTGGCTGCATTGTCGATAATCATTTTTACTTTACAGTATTGTAAGAGAAATTCCTGTAATACTGCCCCGTACCCTACGTCAAGCCAAGAATTAGATGTAATGAAGCAGAAGGAGCCATGAGCATTTAAGAGATGAAGGCCATGCAGATAGAAATAGACGTAGAGATCACTCTTCGCATCCAGTTCATGAAATGCTTTCTGACTGTTGAGGTTGTACAGGAAAAAATCAGGAAAAGCTTGATGTGCAATTTGAGCGAGTAAACGCTTATATTCTCGTTTTTTCTCTGCATCTACTTCCCTACGTGGTACGAGAGGATTAGAGATATTTTCTTGGCGAACATACGGCGGGTTTCCAATGACAATATCAAAACCTTCACGATGATCATTGCTAAATATCTCAACAAAGCCGATATCCCAAACAAAAGGTATCTCTTGGTCGGGGTTGGCAAGAATAGTGTGAACCTTTCTTAATGTGTCGAGTTCATCTGCTTTTGTCTCGATTTCCTTTTTCCACTGTTCTACCTCTACATTCACCTTTATGATGTTTTCTTCGTCTGAACTGTCGAGAAACGTTGATTGCTCAGGAAGAGCAAGCTTACTCTCTAGTACTGCTATCTCATTTTCTAGCTTGTCTTCTCGTTCCTGAATTATAGCAACAAAAACAGCACGCTCTTCTTCTTTTACCTCTTTGCTTGTTTTGAACATGCAAGAGGCGTCGGAATTATAAAACTTCCCTTTCTCTTCTTGAAGAGCGATTAAGCGCCTGTGCAGCATTGACGTAATACCGCGTGTGGTCTGATTGTGTGCGAAGGTGACGTTGCCAACTTGCTGTAGAAGACTATCACCATGACGAATTTTAAAGGTAAAGTGAGGAAGAATGGGGTCCCGGCGATCATGGAGTTTGTTGAGCGGAAGATCAGACTCTACTGCTGCTTTAAGCCATAGACGCAACTCTGCAACACGCGCAGCCCACGCCATGACATCGACACCATAAAGACTCTGTCCAGTAATACGTTTTCTTCGTTCATACTTTGTCTCTTTTTGCCTGCGTCTTAAATAACTACTAGCACGTGCCTGTAAATCATCTAACACGTCGAGCATACCAACCAAGAATGCACCAGAGCCACAAGCAGGATCAAGAACAGTGACTTCACTTACGTGTGTATAAATCGTCTCCCAATAATTCTGGACCTTTACATCCTCATCTATCATGAGTTTTTCATGGGGATAGAGTGCAAAAACTATATCATAGAAAATACCTTTTTGAATGTGAGGAAGGTGATTGGCTAAGTAATCAACAAGAGTTAGACGACACATGAGATCAATTTCGGAGCGTGGTGTATAGAAAATACCTGCATCGCCGCGCTCATCAACTTCAGATGAGACATTTACTAAACTCTCATACACACGCCCTATCATCTCTGGGTCTACAGCAACCTCTTGGTCGAGAGGGCTATCTTCTGCAATTGTGAAGTTATATCCCTCGAAAAATGCGAGTATTTCATAAAAACAAGCATCGCTGAGTATAAAATACTTTTGCTCGTCCAAAGGATCAGGAGCAAATAAACCACCAAGAAAGGGAGCTTCAGCGAAAATTTGTTTTACATGAATTGGAAAATATGTATATCGTTCATCATTAAGATGAAATTTCTGGTTGAATGCATCTAAGAAAAGAACTTGAAGCCAGTGTTCAAAAAAGGTATCTTCCTCGTGTGGCGTTTCGTTATATGTGTTCCAAAGGGTTCTCAAGAATTTTTTATCGCCAGTGAGCCATCCCTTACGCTGGATAAAATAGAGAAACATACAGCGATTGAGAAAAAGATGTGCGTAGTCGTGCGCCCAAGTAATATCACGAATTTGTGAATATAAGTTCTCCTGTAATGCGCGGAACTGCTTTTTATATGCATCAAAAAATGTTTTGGTGACAGCAGCGACATCAAACGCTTCATCATGAAGTTCCTGAATGAATAAAGGTGATGTCTCGATTATTGTAGCAACATCAAGTAATGCCAATCTCTCTGAAGCTGTACGCAATTGCTCTTCCTGACTGACGGTGATACGACGAAGGATGCGTCGCTTTGCATCTTTATTGTCGGGTTTTACGTTCACGAAATGCCATTTATCCTGAGTTGCATTAGAAAAAATAAACAAAGCGTCAGGATGGTCCTTCAACAAGTTGTTAATGATGAGGCGCTCGTGTGTAAGAGGAAGGGCCGAGGATACAAGACGAATATAGATAATATCAAAATCTTCCCGCTCATTCGTTGCAAACAAAAGCAGTGGGTCCTTCGGGTACAAATAGGTTTGCAACTGTAGTGTGCTTGCATCTCGCCAATTGTGGAAAGGAAGGATTTGGTTCACTCGCTTATACGCTAAATGAGTCCAAAACAGCTTTTTTAGAGGGTCTAAGCTCCCTTGTGTGCAAAGGTCTTGTAAACATGCAAGTACAAGAGGAATAATTTCCTGATGTGTAGAATCATAAATTTCACTCAATGTACTCATATGTAACGTTCCTCATCTCAAAGGCTAAAAGATATTGATACATTTCTCGGTCTTTCTGTTATGCAGGAACTATAGACTATCAGTTTATACGCAATTTTGCAAGAGGTAGAGCGAAGGGTCAAAAATCAGCTTTTCTTTCATTGCTCTCTACACTCAAGGCGAAGAACGTGATAGTGTTTTTTATGCTCCAAACTAAGAGAATATTTACGCGTGCAAATGCACAACGCGAATGCTCCATCCTACACGTATTGAAAAGGTTTAGATGCATATAGGAGAATAAAATTCCTCTTATGTGCTTTTTTAAGGAGGAAATTGTGTTAGATAAGCCTTATACCGTCACTCAGTGGTACCCAAGGGATGTATTGCAAGCTCAACTTCGTATTCAAGCTCTTAAAGAAATGAGAAAGCATCAAGAAGAAAATGAGTTTGTAAGCCAAGAAGATTATGATCTGATCAATAATCTGGTTGTGAGGGATATGTATGTTCTCACTCAGATTATTGAGAATAAGCGGCCTATCCAAATTGAGCTTACTTTGCTACAGCAACTCATCGATGCCTCATACAATCTCGCGGTGAATGCTCATTATGAGGATGTGCTTCCTATTGATGCAGAGCAATCCCTCATTCAAGTCCTTTGCATGTTTAAAGAACATCACGAAATAGAACCTACTTCTTATGGTGACTATGATGATCCTCATCATCTATTAGGTGAACCATTGAAAGGAGAAGTAGTTATGCCTTCAAAGAATGAACCTCAATCGAGAGACACACACCCTACCATTCCGCCTCTAGCCGATTGTATTTTCACCGAAGCTTCCATACTTCCATCTGATGGGACACATTATACCATCGAGGGAAGAGACCTCACACGGCAACAAACAGTATGGGAGCGTGTTGAAGCCAGTTGGGAATGTCCAACTCACTTTCCCAACTCTCAAAAGGCCGAGGATGCTGCCCGTACACTAGCACTTCGTAGTGAAGGAGATAGGGTCTATCGCGTTGTCAATCCTATCGGTAGCGTACAGCACACATTTCACGTCAAGAAGTATCTGTCTATAACACATCAAGATGAAAGAGCATGGGAACTCGAAGCGATACCGATTGGTTTTTGCGTTCCTCTGCTGTCTGAGGTCCTAACCAATCCAGAAGCACGAGCGAAGATACTGTTTCCTCTTGTCGAAAAGGAGCCGTCTTTATGAACTTTATCGGAAGATTTCGTAGCAACTATTTTGCTGTCAAAGATCGTGCAGCTTTTGATGCATGGTGCCAAAGTCGTCAACTCAAAATTATTGTTGATGAGGTAAATCCTCATCTTGTTGGCTTTCTAGGGAGTGAACACGAGTCGGGGCTTCCCTGGATAATAGAAGAAGAGGTGAATGGAGAAGAGAAAGAGATTACCATCGATTTCATTGGAGAAATTGGGACATTCCTTGCTGACAATTCTGTCGCAATTGTTATAGAGATCACCTATGAAGGATATCGCTACCTCGGAGGAGTGTCCTATGCCATTAACAATAAAGGAGAGAGAAAAAATGTTACCCTTGCGAGTATTGTCTCTTTAGCTCAGGAACTGGGAGATAATGTCACAAAGTGCGAATACTAGCCCCCATGTTACTAGTGAACTTGCAAAGAAAGGTATTACAATGACACAAATTCCACTTGTTCCACAGTGTCCTCTATGTCATCAATCCCTAGCATATGAAGGCGCACCCCATGCACAATCTTTAGAGGCAATCACTAGTGATCACTGTCCCCATCGCTTAGGTTTCCTACCTACTGATCCAGTAGAATACACCGTGTATTGCATGTATGCCCAGCATCCCACGCTCTTTGGAAGAAGTCCTTGGAGTCGCTGGCATATTTTTGAGCAAATCTTCTTTGTAAATGGAAACGAGTTTAAATGGCAAGATGGTTGCCTTATTGATATCTACAATGGATTACCAGAAATTCCTCCTCCCTTACTAAGTAGCATGGATGTGGCAAAACAGCACTCTTCTCGTTGGAATACCTCTAGGAACAATTTCTCTTGGGAAAAGGTTGCACGAGAAGTCGAGGAGGAGTGGAGTCAATATCATCGCCAGCCATCTGAATTCTACCCCTTATGTGAGTATGCTGACATTCTCCGAGTACCACTAACGGACGTACATCCTTCCTGGCTGTTCGCTGCCCTTGATGGGATACGCATGTTCTTACACATCACGGGCGGTGGACAATCTGTGAGAGAGATATATCATCTTGTGCGCGTCTATGACGCCCTCTGTACGCGAATAAAACTTGCAGAACCCGATATTGATGAACCGCTTATGACGCGAGACCTTGGGCAGAAAGGAGCCATTAACTAGAATTTTATTCCGCCATGTATCCCCTTTGATTTCGTACATCTTCTGTTGTGAATAATGCCCCCTCTACATGCCATAAGCCTCAGCTAAATACAGTGTCTCTAGAAAGATATGTTAGCGACCGTTTGTCTATTCACAAGGAGATTCTATGCCTTCTTCAAGTCCCATCCCTCAAAGTCGTGCTCCGCCTGAAGCTGGTTGAGAAAGAAATTGTATGAAAAGTGATGCACATTACACTCTGAAGAACATTGACTCACACAATACAGCTTGAGCTTTTTGAGCATAAACCGTACTGTTGAATGAACTGCACAGTGACGAGCAGTTCGACAGAATGACCTACAAAACCTGTTTATCGTTGAAGAGCGTACAGCCTACCTCCTGTAGCTCTTTTTCTACAACATTAGGAGATTGACCTTTATGTCTGGTTCAAATAAAACGCTACAAACACTTTCCCTTCCTGAGTTGCTACAAGAAGTACAAAGAAGAGCAAGTGCTGACACCATTCCAGCTGATCAACAGCGAGATATTCTGAACATGGTTATGGACGTTCTACAAGCTTGGTCGAAGACTATAGAGCAACCTCTTCCTGGACTCGATATGCAAGAAATTCGTGGGCAAGCTCACGTAAAGAGGGCATTGGAAGTCGCAGCAGGGGGTGGGCACAATATTCTCCTCATTGGGCCAAAAGGGGCAGGCAAAGCGTCACTGGCACGCACATTACCCACGCTCTTGCCGACGACAGCCGTATCATACCCTTTTCGCATGCCCCATTGTAGTACGAGTGGTACTGCATTTATTGGGGAGCCAACTTTACCAGGAGAGCTAACACTTGCACATGGCGGTGTTCTCTTTTTAGAGAATATTGACGCTTTTGATGTATCACAACTCACTGCTTTACGTCAAGCGGTAGAAACGCATGTCATCACTATTCCTCATGGCGAAGAAACTATTCTGTTTCCTGGTCATTTCGTTCTTATTGCAACAGTAAAGCCTTGTTCATGTGGGTTTTATGGAGACCCTATGAGAGAGTGTATTTGTTCTGTGGAGGCTATTACAGAGTATCGACAGCGCATCGAAGAGAGTGTTGAGACGATCTTTGACATCCATATTGAGGTACCGAGAGTGAGAGAAGACATCTTGAGTACGCGTCAGGAAGAAAGCTCGGCTCGGATTCGTAAGCGTGTCGAGGAAGCTCGTGTGATACAACGACGCCGATATGAAGAGGTAATGAATCTTTGGGTGAATGCTGATCTCGTCTCAGTGAATGAAATTCAGAAGTATTGCGAACTTGAGCCTACCGCTCAACGGTTGCTGAAAGCTGCACTTCAGCAACTCCACCTGACGCCACAGGGTGTTCTACGCATACAAAGATTGGCTCGTACTATTGCTGATCTTGCAGATTCCAAAGCCATTGCAGCTAACCATATTGCTGAAGCTGTACAATATCGCTCTCGATTTTGATGATGGCAAGTAGAATAGTGTATGCATTACTACTCCATCTCCTTACAAAGTTTCTTCATTCGTGTATAGGATGCGTTCGGGCACTATGCCATACAGCATCTTGAAGCACATATTAGAATAAGTTCTCACAAAACTCTATCCGGCGAAGAGCTAATAGCTCTTCGCCTTTCTTATTCAGAAAATGGAAAAATCTATGCAACAGCAAAATTCATTACGGGAGCGCATTCTTACGTATTGCAAACAAAAAGAGAGTGTTTCACTGATACCACCACTTGACCTCACTGGAAGTGATCTTTCAGGCTATGATCTTCGCGGTTGTGATCTGACGGGTGTCATTTTGAATGAGGTAAATATGACGACAGCTAATCTTGAAGGAACTCGACTGCAAAATGCGATGTTGAATAATGCAAGCTTTGCTGGTGTTCGAGTAGGGATGTTGCTTGGGACAGGACTTTCCCCTCGTTTTCTTCTTCATCACCGATCAGAAGCAGATCGAGGAAAATATCGTTCACTTCATTTTAGTCCACTGGAGTCATCTCATGCACCATTGCTCCTAACTGCACGAGAATGTACGCAGGTATGTCATTGTCTCCAAGAGGTTTTCTGGGAGGACCTTACGAGTTCAGAGGTGTTGACCACACTTTATCCAGATGAACGCTGGTATGAGTGGATGGTAGGTTGTCGTAGTCGCCTTATTCTTACCTGGGCACTGGAGCATAGAGTTTACCTCAATCGCATGGCTAGCAATATTCCGTTCTATGGTCGGATTCTGCCTTTAACGCTTGTGGATGAGGTAAAGGACACTGACTTGGTCGCAGGGGTCAAGACAAGTCCTGAGCGAGTGTTTCATGAGATTGGAGTGAGGCAGCTTCTCAAAGAAAGCGATTTACAAGGCACAAATGTTCCCTATCCGCTTTCGCCCTTTGGCGATGCAGACAAGATTGTTCAGATAAAATCCCGTCAGGGTCTGCAAATGGAAGGTGCTGTAATGCATCATTGTGTGGCAAGTTACGATGATGCATGTTTGGGTGGTCAGTGTTTTATGTATCATATAGGGCAACCAGCCCCCGAAGGGAGTACGCTAGAGATGTTTCCTAATGGAGATATAGGACAACACCGTGCCATCCGAAACCGTGCTCCTGATATGCTTGACCGAAACATTGTGGGTGCTTGGCTCAAGTCGCTTGGCATTGAACGTGATACGAGCACAACGATGGAGCGTATCTGTACACGTTTGCATGAAGCAGGTGTTGTTACGGTATCCTTCCAAATTTATTGGTACAACGATGAGGATACTGTTGCGGATATTTCAGCAGTGGATAGAAATAATAATTTTGTTCCACTACGTACTGTGAGCGACGAAGATTTGTGGGATAGCGTTCGTGAAGCGGGACGAGGTATACATGGTCAATGGGAACTCAATGTTGAAGAGAAGCGGCTCGACCTAGTTGGAGAGGAATGTCCTCCAGACGATGACGATGATGCCTACTGTGATGAACCAGATTTTGAGGACGGGGAGGAAGAGGAGTAATGGCTGCCCACCCATTTTATCATGCTCGTTCCTCCGCTAAGTTGTTTGGGGGAGTGGCGACTGATTATTACGATCTCCATACCTTTTTCGATAAGACAAAAGCTTGTGTGCCCACGAACTTACATCGTTTAGTACTTCACAACGAATTTGGAATAGAACTTTGTGAGCAAGTTTACGGAGAAACATTTCATCGGCCTTCCGATGGACAAATGCTTCCAACATATAACGTCGCCTGCCAACATGTAACAGAGGATTTTGGGTTTATACCTACATTGTCAAGGTGTATGCAAACTCATCCGCTCCGTCAAGAGGTACCTGATACTGTTTTTTTGACGCAAGAAGAACAAGCGACATACTTAGCGCAAAAGCTCGGAGGCATACCAGAAGATTACCAAGAACTTGTTGAATGGTTTGGTCGCCCAGGCGAACTTCTTCATGATTCCCACTTTTTCCGCCTACTGGGTAATAGCTTTGGGATTTTTCTGGCAGAAGCTCGCTTTGGTATAGCCCTGACGCGATACTCTGACCAAAAACCCTTGCCAACGCGGTATGTTGCAGAGAATTTGGTCTATATAATGCTTAACTCTATTCCTACCCTTTCACACTTCTTCCGAGGAATGAATATCGAACCTTGGATGTGTAAGGGTGCAAGAAGGCTTTCAGACGAATTTGAGAAACATGATGAATAAAAAGAAAACGAGTAAGGTTTCGTGCGAACCTGTACAACAAACACTTCTACACATATTCAGAAAGGGAAGCTATGAATTGATACGTCGATAGCGGTTAAAGGAGTGTTTCTTCCCTTCTCTAAAGTGGAATATCTTTAACCACAGCAAAAAGACGAGATACCATACTGATGAAAAGCTTCTGTACTTGTTACAAGATCAATGTAGACAGTTTCACTTTCATCATTAGCTCCCGAACAAGCCAAAGATATGTATCCGCACTCTGAAAGCACGCAAGCCAAATATTCATCCAGGCGAAGAGCTAGTTAGCTAGTTCTTCGCCTTTTTTTACGAGATAAGGAAAATGCAATGCAACAGCAAGAGAAACAGAGGAAACTTCAGCACTCAACAGCGCATGCTATTGTTGCCATTGAAAACGCTGATGCTTGGATAGTCCAAGCTCAGGAAGTGTATGCGCCCCTCGATGGAAGTGCGGCAAATGTCGATACACTTTCATCAGCGCGAACACTACTTATGGTGACAGCGAGAAAACTTCAGTCTGCCCGCCGTTTGTTGGAAGCAAGCCGTGGAATTTTTGAGATGCTTCCCAATATCGATCTAGAACTGCTTGAACCACCAGTTACCGCTACTTGCTATTCAGACGATCATGCCGTTGAGGTAGAGTGTTTCGATGCAACGCTCTGGTTTGCACGAGGGACTGATGAGGACATACAAAAACTGCAGGCGGAGTCATATAGAGGATGCTCTATGGCTGACAACGTTGCAGTGTTTATTGCTAGCTATGATGCGCGGGTGCAGGCGATGTTCGATCACAATGAAGCACTTCCTGAAACTGTAGAAGTGCGTGGCTTTGAATGTCATGTGCAGCAAGCCGAGGCGAGGAAGTGGATACATCAACATCGACCTCACTTGCTTAACGATTGGCAGGAGTAAATTGACACTTTCACAAAGCTGTTCTTGCGTGGAGTGCAACTTCCATCTTGCTCGTGCGCCACCTTCCACGCCACACACTTTTCCAGTCGAACCCTTTGAGGAGGCATATGTATGCCTCCTCATTTTTTATTCAAATTGGGTGAAACATCCCACACATTGAAAGGAACCTTCAGTTTATGACACACCTTTTAGTTCTTCCTGAATATACCTACGCTGGCTACTGTTCTACCGGCGGCAACAAGGACTGGGCCGCATGCCTTGCCGTAGAGACGGATGACCAAAATATAAGCATTCCAACTATAAGTGAGACGACCGAGGTTGTCTTTCTTAGTATACATGGTCCACATGGTGGGAATTTGATCGCTGATCAACCGAAGAAACTTGCTATGAAACAAGCGCAAGCGCACTACAAAAAGAAGTGTCGAGAGAAGGATGGTAAAGCCTACGATCATGTTTTATTCACTCCTTATATCCCTGCATTTGGCCGTCCATTAGGGCTGTCTCTTGCTGTAGTAGCAGAGAATACTTCTATTGTTGATGCAAGTGTTGTTAGTACTCCAAAGGCTGCAACGTCTCGTGCTTTGAGTTATTCAGCAAGTACTGTCAAGGCTATAGATTGGGCAAAACTCCAGCAAGTGCTGGCAAGCTCTGACTATGGAATCACAGAGAAAGTCAACGGTGAACGTTGCCTACTCGTTTTCGACGGGCAACATCTGTTAGCGTACAACCGCAAAGGGCAACAGATGAGCGCACCTCCTATTGGTGCCACCCACCTATGCCGACTTGGTTGTCCCTTTGTTATCGATGGTGAGCGACTTACAGGAGAGCAAGGCGGACACTATGTGGCTTTCGATCTCTTAGAGTGGAATAATCAAGCGTTTACTCCTTTCTCATATGTTTTGAGAATCACTACACTTGAGGACGCGATGCTGCAAGCTGGTCTTCTCATTGCAGACCGTTCGACTCCGACCCATCAGCAGGCACTAGCCAATAGTACAGAGGCGACTCTTGCACTTCTTGTTGCGGTAACAGGTGCTGAGATCGCACAACGCGTTATGGAGGAGGTCCAGCTTTCCTCTGGTGAAGGGGTTATTATCAGGAAACTTTTGGGGAGCTATTATGAGAGTCCTCTGAAGTTCAAGTTTGTATCCGATATTGATGCGTTTGTGTTCGATACGAACGAAGGGATAGCAGCCGGGAGTCTCAAGTTGGGCCTTATTCGCTCATCTGACAAAGCGATCATAGAGGTCGCCAACGTTCGTTCTGGCCTTACCAATGAGAATATCAATGAGGTACGTGCAATGCTTGAGAGAGGGGAGCGGCCTGTTTTCACGGTGACGTATCTTCCAAAACGCACGATTGGCATCCAACTGGTAGAGCCTCGAACGAGTATGGCATTTCTAAGAACTGATAAGGATGCAGTAGAATGCACGACTGATCAGTATGGCCCTGAGAAAGCGACAATCATCTCGCAAGCGAAACCTGTGGACGGAATAACGCTTCAGTAAGTGTTGAAACTACTTACAACTTTCTTCCATCCCGTATTGTTCAGTGAGGACCAGGTATTGGGCATATTATCATGACTCATACCCTGGTCTTTGTTGAAATGTCAGGAAATGCAGAGATTGTCTACATGCTTGAAAGGAGCGGTTTTGTATGTCCCAAACGGAGCGACTTGAACGCACTGCCTTTGGCAGCATTGTTTGTATGTACTCATTATGGGCACCCGAAGATAGTGCTTCGGAAATGGCCTTTACACGTTTGTATGAACTTACCGAAACGGAGCTTACTAAGGAACAGATCATCATAGAACTGCAAAAGCAGCGTGATCAGTTTCCTAAAAGTGAAAAATCATACAGCACGTTGAATGCCGCTATCTCGCTCACTCGTACTGTGTTGGACGAAGCACCGTACTTCGCACAACTTTTCGACGCTGAGTCGCAACAGTCGGTTCTGATTCAGATTGACCGTGAAGATGTGCTGGCATGGTATGGGTGGCTTGCGGGTGAACCCAAGCCCGAAGTGCCGATCCGTTACTCTAGAGATATTTGGCATGAAAAAGAGCAGCTAGAAGTTAGAGAAAGGAAATTTGGTGAATGAGTAACTTGTCTCTATCCAGTATGCTGGAATATTCGAGCCAGAACTATGGTAGGCAGAACTCATGGGAAGGAGAATCGTGTTTCGCCTCCGTTTAACGAGAGAGACGAAATGGAGCAAAATTTATACATAGAGTCTGAACGAGTGAAGCCGCATCTTCTAAGAGAGATGCGGCTTTTTTCATTGAGGCTACGAAAGAAAGAGGAAATTTGTGGATACGAATTCAGTTCAGCTTGATTACCCACTTTCAAAAGCAATTGCAGTATCGGTTGGAGCAGAACCATTTCGATGCTGGCGTAATGCTGCACTGGCAATTCTCCTCTTGCCAGACCTTTTTACATCTGGAGTATACATCGAAGGCTGGATAGTGCTTCCAAGAGAGACGATCATAGAAATCTGTGAGCATGGTTGGTGTACAGCCTTTGGAAAGATTCTTGATCCATCCATTGTGATGATTGAGGTGCAAGAGCACGTCATGTACTATTTTCCTGGCCTCGAACTTCAAAGACGCCAGCTTGAGTCTTCTCTTCATGGCAGCGCTTTGCCTCTTGTATGCAATTCTCACTATGGTCGTGATGGTATGGCACATACGAGATACAAAGAGGCGTATGAGAATGCGCGGCAGAAAGCGCAAGAACTAGCAAAAGAGTATCAATTCCCTCCTGCAATCAGAGTCAACACAAGAGCTTCTGGTCGAGGAGTAACTATCATAGAAGAATGCTAAGAGAGTCTAGGAGTGTGGATGTGTCTACGAGCGAAAGAGAGATCTAGCAGGTCTATTGTTCTCTCGCACGACTTTTAAAGAGATGTTTACCATCTTCTGACGGGTGAAGCTGTATCAACGTGATTTGTCACTAGTGCAAATGTAGCAGACTAACGCGATAGATACGCCTCGTCATCTAACGACAACTATTTTGCCAAAAGAGGCTGATCCTGAGTTTGGGTCAGCCTCTTTTAGTTGAAATGGAGTAGAAGAGAAAGGACGTACAATGAAACATGCCCAATGTGGATGTATTCAAGATGTGCCAAGTTCAGAATGCGAGAAGGGAAAAGAGCTATTTGCAGTAGCGTCCCAGGCATTCCAGAACATTTTTGATGGAATGGCAGTTATCGCTAGAGATGAACAATGGACAGTCTACGCTCTTGCACGCTTTGCCTATATTGATCATCTCAATGGCTGGCAGGAGGGTGATATAAAGGTTCAACGGAGAACTGGCTTCTGGATGATTCATGCTCGTTCATGTGGACAATGGATATTCCAGTTTGGAACAAAAAGTGACGACATACTAGTAGCTTGGTTGAGTGATAGAGGGTATCATCAATATGTCCAGGTCAAAAGCCATCAACCCAAAAAACAACTCTTAGGCTATTACCGGAAGAGCGATACGAAGGCGTTCTTCAACATTGAGAAGAGAACATCCCCATCAGATTCAGCTACAACGTCGCAAGAAGACACGTTTCTTTCTGGTGAACGCGAGATGATAGAACAAAGGGAACAAGCAGTTGCTTCCAGTTCTCTCTTTGATCTCAAGACACTCGTGACTATCCGCATTGCATTGTTAGTAGCCCGGTTTCCCAATCCCCTTACCATCGTAGATCGTCTACTGGTACAACGCCGAGCGGCAGATTTCCTCCGTGTTCACGGAGTACAGGTTGGAGTGGGTGATGAAAGAACACTTGGAGAATTGATTGATGAGGCTATTCAACAGAAAGAGATTATCAGAGGGAGTGTCGAACAGGGGAACGATTCATCAACATAGTTCCTTCTGATTCAGTCGAACAAAGGGTCTTAGCAAATAACATACCTTCAAGAGGGCAAGCTGAAAAACCATTTGGCTTGCCCTCTTAGACTTTTGAAAAAAGGTTGTATCCGCATGGTTGAAATAGAGAAGCTGTATTAGCTCACGAAAGGAGCATTCTAATGGTAGGAACAAAAGTTGGTCAGAGGTCTGTAAGCGAGATCGAACACATCATTAGAGATGGATATGATCTTACATTTGATACAGAGGATAATGGACTGTTTGTTGAAGTTACTTGGTATGCAGAACGCGCCAGTGTTCTTGTTCTTTGTCATCACCGCGAGGAGTACAGTCAAGGGTATGACTCCTTGCAGCTTTTGAGAGATGCTCAACCTTGGGACCTCTCACGCTTTGACATTGTAGAACGCATCAGGGACAATGAGGAGTTTTAAAGGAGAAACGTAACATGCTACAGTTGACACAACCTCAATCGACTATTGATGACGAATTACGGGTTCTTGCTGAACTCTTTCCCCTTGATCTTGCCGAACGCATTGAACGGGTGTGTGTTGCTATTGAAGAAGGGGCTATTAGCGGACGACACATATATGAAAAGGAAGGTGATGATAAGCTCAGGCGTGGCCTCTACTCTTACCTCATTGATCTTCCGCACCCTCATGAGGACCCAAGAGATGTGGCACACCGAACAATGGCTCTTATTTGGAAAGTGGGAAAGACCATTGGGTTAAATGGAACGACTCCCATTGAAAGAATTTTATTCTGGGCAGATGTTCGTGCAGGTCATACGCTTCGGTACAGTGAGGCTCTTCGTACTATCTACGAGAAACTCAGCCCTTTACGTCTCATCCATTTGTTAACACTTGATGAGTTAATCATGCTGTGTAAAAAACAGTCATTAGAGACCGTCTTTGCAACTGCTGGTTCCTGGGGACGAGACCCGCTCTCTCGGCTTCATAACCTGTTTTATCATGCACATTGTCTGGAGTGGTACTTTCCGACTTGGTATTATCCTGGCATTTCTTTACATGCAGTATGTTACTCATCTTTGATACAAGAGCAACATTCATCGGCGGAACGACTCCGAGGAAGGTTCGATTTGATAGGAATGGTTCATCAACAGATTATTGATTTGATTGACCAACGCTTCCTGGGAACGAGAAATGTATACGGGATGACGTATCAGACGTTTCTTGAACTTCTTGAAGAGGTGAGAGGAGTTAAGAAAGAAAGCACAATGCAATAAACAGGAAAGAGGAGAACTCTAACCCTATTGCATTGAGAATTGTTCACACCGCTTCTTAAAAAGCTGTAGCCGAACTCAGAGCAACAAGGCTTTGTCTCAGTCAACCGAGACAAAGCCTTGTTGCTCTGAGTTCGCAAAAACATATCCACTCGGTCCGATATGCGTTCGCATATTGGGCCTTTTCTTTAGTCTTGTCTATGACAAGGAGGATGATTATGCTTGAGTTTTGTCCAACAGAGTTTTTGATACTCGACCATGAACAATGGAAAAACTATCAGGAGAAACAGCATGAGAATGGGACAAAGAGTACTTATGTGAGTACTCAGCATCATGGTTCTGTACTAGTAGACCGCGAAGACACAGAAGCAGAGAACGTACTTAACCTTTTAGGCTCAGATATTGAACGGGTACAAGGAGTGCGTGTGACTTGGCAGGTGATTACGAAAGAGGAGTTCAGCAGGCTCAAAAAGCTCAAACAAAATTCTCGCTTTACTGTTGCTATCCGTCGTCGCTTTAAAGAGGCATTCGTTATCCTGAATCCTGGCTATATGCTCCATCTGGTTCAGTCTTTCCTTGCTCCATCAGCCAGATATGCGTCAAGAAGAAATAATCAACTTGTAACGAAGAGAACCCAAAGGCAACAACAAAAGCTCCTTCTTATTAGCCACGTATTGGCTCAACATCTGTCAGCTTTAACAGAGGCAGGATCTGAAAATTTTGTAGCAAAGATTTTAGATAATCAGGAGTTAGGCAAAAGCATTGTTGAGTTCATCAAATGGGATAAAAACCAGTTTTCGAGTAAGCTTTCACATTTTACTGCTCCAGATATTGTTTTGGCAGCCCTCGATATGGAACAGCAGAGTGCAAAGATAGTAGGACAACTTATTCGTCAACAAACGCAAAATAGTTCCTTAACTGAACTGCTACCTCAGTCAAACACTTCCCATATCTTTCTAGGTGTTCAGAAAGACGGCGAAAGCTAATGAGTAGATACGTTCACCTAACTCTCTCTAATAAGAAAGGATATCGCTTTGACACTAGATAATTCTTCCACCATCATTCATACCTCTATTCCTCGTTCAAATGGTGATCGTCTCTTATCAGGTGCGAACATTCTCCCATTTGAAGATGCACGTTGGGCAATACTTCACATGTGCTCTGGGAGCTATGCTCCTATTGTCCCACTCTCACGCGAGTTTCATGAGCGAGCAAACCAAGCAGAACTTTCCTGTGAACAGGTATTGAGTGGGAAAACTCTGGTTTCTTGGTACAATTATATGCGCCCATTTCAGTGGTATCGGTCAGAAGCATCTCTACGAGCCGAGTTGATGCGTTGGACGAAAGGCGAACATCAGCCTCTTGAAGTTTCCTCTTGGCTGTCGCCTTGGGGACAAATAAATGCAATTGCTATGCTTGAAGACTCTGTACAGCCACTTCACGCCTTTTCGGTTAACGGTGAAAGCCGTGGTGGTATCATGATCGCGCGAGAGTGTGCATATGAAGCCCTTTCTGCTCGAACACTCGCTTATGGAGAATTTTGGCAGCTGAAAGATTATGCTCCAATTTTTTGGTGTGCGTCATATGTAATTGAGCGCATACTGATTCGATATGAACACCCCGAATGGTGCTTTTTGGATCGTCCACTTGAAACACTACGCGAGGAGGCTGAAAGGGAAATACAGACTCTTTATCCTGAGTACTTCCAGCAAAATCATTTGAGTAGTAGCACTTCCTTGTAAGGGTATCAGTATAGTACTGATTTGGGAAGACGACATTCTGCTAGAAATTTTCAGCAGGATGTCGTCTCTCTTCAAGAAAAGACGAAGGAAATAGATATGTATAGATCACAAGGATCATTATTTGACCGAGCGATGAACAAAAGAGGGAACTATTATGTGCAATCAGCAGCAAACACTTGAAAAGTTACTTGATTGGACACGGAGAAGGGTTATAAGGACAGATCGAGTAGGATATACGGTTCGTCGCTCTTGGGATGTATTGCGCGACGATTGTGTTGACCTTTTTGGCAATGATGTAACGGATTTGTATCCTCAAGCATGTCGTTTGGTGCAAATTGATCAGCAAGAGCAAGAAATGGTCATTCTCTCAACCTTGTTTATACTTGCCGCTCACTGGGACAGAAGTTGGTATAGCAGTAGACTGCTTTCACCTAAGCAAGTCGCGGTGCTGCAACAAAGAGAGCAGTTTGGAGATTTTCTCATTCATGACCAGTGGTATCCTCCATATACACAAGCTGAGTGGCTAGAACGGGCTTATACACAAGGGTACTTGTGGGGCTATCAGGAATACCCCGAAGAATTCTTTCTCGTAAACGCTCAACATCGCTTTGTCCTTAATGCAAGTGCTTTTCAAGCAGCATGTCAAGGATATTGTGTAGGACACAAGGGACAGTTTGTAAAACGGGCAACAGAAATATTTGGGAATCGACCAGAAGAACTTCATTACGTCATTCACCATTATTACCATCTACCCTACCGTGTCATCCGTGCGTCGAAGCATAAAATTCTAGAATAACATGCTTATAACATGTTGAAGCTAGTTCGATGTACATAGATGAATGTGTATGATGATGCTGTCTCCATGCACATTCATCTTAAAAGTAAACCAATATGGCGAAGGGTACTTCTCGAAGAGGTTAGAAATATTCTCTGAAGGAGTAGTATATTTTCTTTGCAAGAACAACACTTAAAAGACGCATTTCCATGATATGTACTGTCCGTATCTCATTTAGAATGATGTAACCCAAATTTTTTTGCCTTTTTTAATGATGTGCTTATAAGTATTTGCTTCTGTCGTCGAAGTGTGAAGTGGGAAGTCTAGTGGTCTGTAAGCAACGAGTGAAAGCGGAAGGCGTCTCGATGATGAACGATACAGTTTTTCACTATTCGACTCCCCTTGCCTCTTAAAAATGATGGGACTCAAGGTGAAAAGAGGCTCATTTTCTCTTTCCTGTCAACTTTGTCTTTTATGGTAAGAGCCAGAGAGTATATCATCCTTGAAGGACGGTGCTGATGGTTTCCAGCCAAGAATACTTTCCGCTCGCATCGAAGACAACCAAAGATTCCGCGAGAGCGTCCTTGCCCAAAACGATCCCCAGGCATTTCCAGCGTCTCTCTCTGATATGCTCTGTACACCTCCTACTACATGGAACGCTTGTGCAATCAGTTCTGCAGTTTCCTGAAGTGAGAGTGCTTCGGCAACAGCATTGAATACTCGATAGGATGGGACTTGCTCAATAGCCAACACTGTTAAGCGAGCCATATCTTCAACGTGGATTGTAGACCAGTGTTGTGTACCCTCACCAATGTACCATGCAACCTTCCGTTGCAAACTATCTTCAATCAAGAAGGTGGGAGTTGCTCCGCCACCCCTACCATAAAGCATCCCTGCTCCAACAATCACTATTCCATGAACGCCTTGCTCCTGAGCTTGATACACCATGTGTTCTGGAGACTGCTGCATTGCTGGGGTACTTAGTCGCCGTACAAAAACATCTTCGTCCATGCGTTCTTGAGAGCCAATATCACCATAGAGTGATGAACCACTAATATAGACTAATGGCTTGTGCGTTTCTTGTAGAGTCGTTATAAGGGCATGAAGCGTTGTAATAGTCCCTTGAAGCGAGGCTGAAGACGCGACTATCACAGCATCCGCTTGTTGGGCTACAGAAAGCCATACTTCATACTTGTCGAGATCACCTTGTACAGCAGTAACTTCTTTTGCTTCAAGCGTCGATGCTGCTAAAGCAGTACGAGCGAGACCAATGACTTGATGATTTGAGAGGAGTAGTGCATCGGTAATAGCACTGCCAATCCACCCCGTTGCTCCGAGAATAAACACTCGCATAGGTTCTCCAAGTGAAACGAAATACATTCACTCTTTTCAACAATCTTACCCTATCGTATGTTCACTTTACAAGGAGAGAAATTTAGGCAGCCCTGCATATATTTATAAAGCTTCATAAGGCAGTACATAAGTAATTTCCACTTGTGTACTGCCTTATGAAGCTCTTTAGATGCACTTATTTATATTCTAGTAGTTTTTCTCCCTGCTTTATAGCCTTCCTGAAATGCATTTGCACACACGCCTGCACGCTCGTGAGCGTCAAAAACATAGGCTTCTTGTTGAAATTTGAAAAGAGAAACTTGTCCGAAATCAGCAGTCAGTATCAACAGCATTTCATCATCTACTACCCGTTGTTGCTCAAAATGCTGTTGCTGGAGTAACAGTCCCTTTTCGTAAGCATCGTGTTGGCTTTGTTCGATTGTTTCTAGCGTCATCCACATTTTTTCGACTCTCATAAAGATGGCACCTCTCTCACGTACAGTATACAAGTTTCATCTTGTATGATGTACTATTTTCTCTATCTGTATGCCTTAGACGGTAGCTACTCAAGGAACACTGACTCTTGGTTTCTCAGTGACGCTAGAAACTCATCGAGAGTACGTGCTTGTGTATGGAGTAAAAGTGGAACTCGTTTATTCTCGTAATACCCAGATAGTATACCCGTGCCAAGCACACATGAGACGTTACCAGCAGAAGATAGGAGTTTTGTGATGGTGTATGCTCCTATATAATCCCGTGTGGTAAATGCATCTGCTGTAGAGGCAAAACATTCTCCACAGAGAGGTACGCTTCCAATGACAAGATAGATACCACGTTGTTGTGCTTCATAGAGCTTGTCTGCATACCATGCAGCAACAGCTACTTGACTTATCTTTTTTTTCTGACGTATTGCTTTGTCCCATTGGCTCAAGTCGTTAGCGATGTTCTCGTAACCATATGCATCGTAGATAAAACGCGCCGGGCTACTTTGACAAGCACGGCAAGCACTTTGAGTCTCGCTATGATAACGTACCCATCCAGCGAGGATGAACTGCTTAACGGCCCGCTCTGGTAATTTATGATAAAATCTTTGGTTTGTATCTGGCATGCTATCTCTTTCATCCTTATGTATATCTCAGTTCACCGCAATACGTGTTTAGCGATCAATAAAACTGACCCCAGGACCAGGAGAGAATCGAACATTGGTAACAACAGTAGGGTTTGCTCCCCAATTCATGTTCGACGCAATCACATCGCCATTCGCAAGTATCTGTTCTACAACTGCCACATGACCGAGGCCATATGCTCCCTGTACCCACGGCTGTAGATCAACGATGGACCCTACCACTGGTTTGCTCGAAACATGCCAGCCAAATTCAGCAGCACGAGCTGACCACTGCCAGGCATTCGCATTCGTTGACCAGGGAACATAGACACCATGTATTTGGTGATATCGTTCGTCTGCCCACCATGTACACTGGGGATAAGAATAAGGGTTGTTTTGTCCAACTGGTGCTGTACTCGATGGTGTGTGTGATATATTGGCAGACACCGCCGTTCCGGTAGAAGGAATACATAGAACCTGATTGAGCACTAGTACATCAGGATTTTTAAGATGGTTGAATGAGGCCAGCGTCGATACATCCGTTGCATTGCGTAATGCAATATCATGCAATGTCTCACCATTCGATACAATATGTTTTTTGGGGCAACTAGCACTAACTCCTCCTGTCAGTGCGTCTGCAACAAGAGAACTACTCTGTATCCACCCAGAGAGAGGAAGAGTTGCGTGAGTAAAAATCATAATTGCTGTCCCTATGCTAAGGAGAGTCAACAATATTACTCCTATGCCAGCTATCAGAAAAGTATTCTTTCTTGGGGAAATGCCCAGCGTAGGAGTTGTCACCAACTCTTGATGTCGTCCTCGAAAAGGGTACATATCTACACTGTTACTCTGCTTTTTTGTGTTGTTACGTATGTGCATTTAGCGTCTCGCCCTTCTTTGTTACTAGAGAGGTTTTCCGTGCTCATATTTGCTTTTGGCAATGAGCGTAGGATTAGTCTAGCTAAAAGGGTTAGGTAAGACATGGGTAGATAGGGAGGTAGGACGTGGGTAGGGTGTGGGTAGGTGGGGAGGTAGGACGTGGGTAGGTAATTAGACGTACAGGTAGAAACAGCGTTTCTTATTACATCTACTTCATTTAATATTATGAAGAGCCTACCTCACAATGAAAAAATGGCTCTTTAAATAAAGAGACCCTTGTTGTTTAGAAGAAGTGTCATATATCCTCGTTCTTTGTAATACATTGTCGAAAGCTTATTCATGTTGCGTCTTTTATTTAGTTTCCTTAAAGATGGAGGTACGTCAAGAATTTCTCATTGTATCTCTGATACCACTTTTGTATAATAATAAACACTGCTAGTAAGGTACTTAAAAAGCTGGAACGAAGTCTCTTGTTACGAATAAATATGAGGGCACTTTGTAAATATGCACCAACCGTGTAAAGGAGTTTCAATCAATGTCAACCTCTCCGACACCAAATGAAAATACCTACTTTATTGACTCAGAGAGTGGATCGGAAATGGCACGTCTTCTGCATCAAGATCGTCTTTTTACCAAGGGAATGGGTGGCCTTTTTGCAGAGCAATCCGACCTTTCTAAAATTCACCGAATTTTAGACCTTGCTTGTGGACCAGGAGGATGGGTACTCGACGTGGCATATACGTATCCTGAGAAAGAGGTTGTTGGGATTGATATCAGTCATAAGATGGTCGAGTATGCAGAGGCTCAAGCACGTATACAAGCCTTGAATAATGCCAGCTTTCAGATCATGGATGTCTTAAAGCCCTTCGAATTCCCTGATAACACCTTTGATCTAGTAAATGCTCGCTTAGTTGGATTTATCCCTACTGCTTCTTGGATACCATTGATGCAAGAGTGTAGACGAATCACACGTTCTGAAGGCATTATTCGTTTGACTGAGACAGAACTGAGTATTAGCAATAGTGCCGGGCTAGAGCGCATGCAAGATCTCTTCGCACAAGGACTCAAAGCCGCAGGACAAAGTTTTTCTCCAGACGGACATAGAATTGCCATCACACCTATGTTAGAACATTTTCTCCGCAGTATAGAATGCACAAATATTCAGAAGAGAGCTCACGTGATTGACTATTCATTTGGGACGAACGCTCATGAGGCAATGTATCAGGACTTTATAGTTGCTTATAAACTATTACAGCCATTTCTTATCGATGTGAAAGTTACAATACCAGAGGAAGTGGAACAGATTTACCAACAAATGATAAAAGAGATGCTTTCGGAAGATTTCCATGCAGAGCATCTCCTCTTTACAGCTTGGGGTACTGTATCTGAGTAGTTCGACCTCCCGATTATTGAACACCTATTTGGTTACTTCTCTTTCTCACTGAGAGTTGCTAAGGATAGAGAAATTTGAAGTCGTTCGTTTTCGTTCTTTGCTCTATCCTTTCGCCACCTTTTCTAGTAGTTCTGCTTCAATGTATTGGCGTGCGCTCTGCTCTGCCTCGAACCAACTAATGAATTGCCCATCATCTTGTGCCTGTTTGAGAACTGTAGAAGTACGTTTACGCACTTGGGTAAGAACATCATCTTGTGCCTTAACAGATGGCAATACCTGCAAATCGATCTGCTGCCGTTCATAAAACTCATCATTGTTTAGACCAATGACCATCAAATGGGAATACTGTTGAAGTACCGAGAAGCGACTTGGTGTAAAAAAATTGGGTTGTGTACTGAGAACAAGGAGACAGCCAGCGATACTGTCTTCCTTCTGTATAGGAAATGCAGCAATACTTGCAGTATGTTTGTCTCGATGAACAGAAATAAGATCGGGATCATCCAAGCTATACACATTTTGGATAGTAGTAGGACTTCCATCTACTACTGCCTGTCCTACTACTGACTCTACACCTACAAAAAAACCCCGTTGCTCAACAACGTTACTCCAGGGAAAGGATCCCAACGATAATTGTTGATATAGGCTTCGTACCTTTCCTTTGAAGGGCGGAGTACATCTTAGGACAATCACACATAATCCAAGATGGTGTAAATCAAGCTGTTGTAGTATCTGAAGCATAACGAGTTGAGAGATGCTTGTGAAGCGCAACTCTTTCAATGTGGAAACATGGACTTCCATAAGACGAGCATAGAATGCTGATGGAATTTCTAATCTTGTCGAGAGAGATAAGGGAACAATCTCCTCAGCAAATCGTGAGAAACTTGGCTCTTGCAGAACAGCTTCAATAAAGAGACCACGTGTTTGAACAGATAATGCGTTGAGAAGCTGCCGCAATTTACTTAGATGTGGAAGGTCCGTCTGTCCACGAATCCACCTTTCTAATGTCCTTTCCTGAATGCCTAATCTGTCGATAATCCGCCTTTTCTCCTCTGGACTTAGCTCGTTCAATAGCTCGCGCCAGGTCCTAGGTTTCTGCTGCTCTTGATACATATACTATCCTCAATCTCTTTGAACCTTAGAAGTGCTTCTATTATACAAGAGAAAACGGAAATATGTATTCTTCTGGAGAACGCGACAAAAACTGCTTACAACGATATATCTTTGCAGGAAAAGATAGCTATTTGAATTATTAAATGTCAGACAATTTGGCTATAAAACGCGAATTAACTTGAAGTATGTCAATCGTAATAGTATTTTGCTAAGTAGCAGATATAAACTTGGCTGATTGAGGGAGATGAGCATTTCCGCATGTCCTACTTTCACAAACAAGGTTTTCTCTTAAAAAAGCATATATGTCCTTGTTTGCTTTAAGCGAAGGTCTTCACTCTCTCATATTGGCGAACACAACAGTGTATTGAGGTTCGGAAACCGAAGGAGGTGGAACATGCACATTTTTTTTGATCGTTGCCCTGATTCTTCAGCAAGGCAAAGGGAGGAAGATACACGCCAACTGCATTTGCAATGGAAGCAACTCAACTTTCCAACTCAAGAACTTTTGAAATTGTTGCTCAAAAAATTTGGCCCCTATGCAGCGAAAATAGGTACTGATGCAGTAGTTGCGAGTAGATATGGTCTAAATTCAGATTCTGAACGGGATGAATAGTTTATTATTCAGGTTAATCTCTATAGTAGGCTAAATGGTATTTCATGCTATCAACGAACAACAATATGTAGTTAACCTCCCACTCGCTCTCAAATGGCTCCTGTACGCGTGCTGATAGTGAAGTCGTCACGCTTTCGCACTATTTCATTCGTCCCTTTTTGAGGAATGACGAATGAAATAGTATAAAAACTTTTGCATGTTTATCCACTTTGTAGTCACAAGGTTGTACCCTTAAAAAGCTCAAACGTCAGCGGTACGGCGTAATTTCTCCAGCACTCCCAATTGTTCATTGACAGGCATTGCCACCAAGTCAAAAAATACATGCTCAATGCCTAAACCTGCAAGTCGCTGCATATCCTCACGAATTTGTTCGGGAGAACCGCTCAAAGGGTTACGTGACTCTGGTAGCGAATGAGGACTTACAACGCTATTTGAGCGTACAATAATCTGCACAGAATGTGGATTACGTCCAGCTTGTCGTACCATCTCAGGAAATTCATGGACTATCTGCTCTAGAGAACTCCAGGACCTTGCGACAGGGTTAATGCCATCCGCAAGACGTGCGGCACGTTCTAGTGATGCAGGTGCGCCAGCACCAAAGAAGAGAAGTGGACCGTGAGGTTGTAAGGGTTTAGGGCCAATGTCTGATTCCACAATGCGATAGTAGCGTCCCTCATACTGAACTGGATCGGGTCCCCATGCAGCCCGTAACGCTCCAACATAGTCCTCAAACCCATTTCCTCTTCGTTGCCACGGGATATTGGACGTTTCATATTCGTCTTTCACCCAACCTTGCCCAAGCCCGGCAATCACTCGACCCTGACTGAATTGATCCAATGTCGCAAATCGACGAGCCAGCACCACGGGTACATGAAAAAAGGCGTTGATAACACTCGTCCCTAGTTTGATACGCTCGGTCTTTGCAGCGATATAGGACAGTGTTTCCAGGGGATCATAAATACTTCTAAAGTAGTGAGGCATCGGGTTCGAGGGATGTCCATAAGGAACAAAATGCCGAGGGCGTAACAATCGCTCTCCCACCCAGAGCGAGGCGTAATCCAACCTCTCAGCTTCCTGTGCCACCTGTGTTATCAGGGCAGGAGAGGTTTCAGCTCCCATCTGTGGTAACGCAACTCCTATGTCCAACTGCATACTCCTTCTTCTTTAATCATCTCCTGTACTATACCTTACAGTAAATACTTCTGTCATATTTGTGTTAGAGAAATCTCTACTTAGAGAGCGTAGACAAAGGATACTGTAACAGTACTATAGTACATAAGACCTATATTAGTTACACGGATAGGTAATTATTCCTGTTTACTTTGTCTATAGAGTATAATAGCGAAATGGTTTGATGATGACATATTTCATGCTGTGGTGTGTTCAGAACCAAACGCTTATTCAAATACAGAAGGAAGATGACCGAAGAATGGCAGTTAGCAACAATAGCAATCCTCGTTATCGAGCAGGAAGCTATCGTTATTGGGGGATGGGCAATCTCTGTGCATTTCCAGATGTTGCCTCTCTTTGGAGCCTTTCCGGTTATATCTTTCTAGCTCCACATATGGCGCGCTTTCAATGGATTTGCTGGAGTAGTGCATGAGAATAGTAAGGAGTGCAACGCTACAACACAAACCACAGCCGATACGGATTTTCTTATGCAGTTGTGGTCATTCCAAAAGTGAACAGTTTTGTGAAGAGTTAGAAGAACATCTCGCACTACTGAAACGTCAAGGACTGGTCGTGATCCAGCATAGCCACAAGATACTAGCTGGCTTAATCCAAAGAGATGAAATTACCAACTGTGTTTACGCTGCCGATATCATTGTCCTCTGTATCAGTTCAGTATTATTTAACTCTGATGAGTATTGGGAGATCATGAACCACGTTATGAAGTTGCGCGATGAGGGAAAGGTGCGGTTGGTGCCTGTCCTTTCGAGTCCGGTTGATTATAATGCAACACGCATTCGAGAGCTGCAGGTGCTTCCTAGACGGAAAAAGCCGCTTTCTCAAATGACTAGGCGTTCTGATCGTGACGAAGCGTATGTCGAAATCGTTGAAGATATTCATAAAATGGTGCAAGACCTTCAGACGCATAAGAGCAGGGAAGAGGACATTACCCAAGAAAAGAGTGATGAAAAATCCAGTTTTTATGATCCTATTTTATATAAAGCAAGTGGTGACAGATATTTCCAACTGCAACAATATGATAAAGCTGTAGAAGCGTATACTAAAGCTATTTCTTTAAATGAGAATTTCGCCGATGCTTACAGGGCTAGAGCAGAGGTCTACCGTACACTCGCCTTACTCAATTATGAAAAGCTAAAACAATTATCCAACCAATCAGATGATATTCAGGAGGGCTTCGAATGATGACGGATAATAGAATCAAGCTTTTCATCAGTTATGCTCATGAGGATGAGGTATTTCGTAAAGACCTCGAAGCGCATCTCAGTGCGTTGCACCGTCAAAACTTCATTGACATATGGTATGATCGCAATGTTAATGCAGGAAGTGTTTGGGAAGATGAAATTGACAAACACTTAAATACAGCCCAAATCATTTTACTACTTGTTAGCTCAGATTTCATGAACTCCGAGCGTTGTTCTAAAGTTGTGATGAAACGTGCTTTAGAGCGACTTGAACATGAGAGAACGCATATTGTTCCCATACTCGTGCGTCCTTATCCTTGGGAAACCACTTCTCTTGCTCAATTCAATATTCTTCCAAGAAGTCATGTGCCAATTGCAGAATCGGCAGACCCAGAAGAGACCTTTTGTGATATTGCAAAAGAGCTAAGATATCTTGTGGAGGCACTAAGCGTAAACGAATGGCGAGATAGAGGAAACGAGTTATATAGACAAGGAAAGTATAAGGATGCTCTATTTTTCTATGAAAAAATACTTCGTCTAAAAAATAGTCTTGCTGCTTCTATTGATATAGGAAGTGTTTTGAACGATCTCCAGGAATATGAAGAGGCTCTTCATGTTTATGACACCTATTCACAAGCAGCACAAACTGATAGATCAAGAACGAAAAATGATAGTGATGGATATCTATATAAAGAAGCTTTGCAAGTCTATGCGCTCGCCTTCCCACAAAACGCTCCTCATAGATTTGATTCTCCTTGGCTTGAGATGGCACAGGACGATATACAAGATCCAATAAGTAAGTCTTCTCTAGAGCAACTGAATCAAGCTATCCAGCGAAGTCCAATGAACCCATTTCTTTACCACCTCAAAGGAAACATATTGTTTCAATTAGGGCAATATAGGGAAGCACTTGGAGCCTATGAACAAGCGACTCAGTTGCAAGAGGGATTTGATCTTACACGTCAATACTTATCTAAAACGCTTGAAATCATAGGTCAGCAGGAGTATAAAAAGCTTAACGCTCTTGCTCAACATGATCTACAGAAGGCAAATCAGCTTAGAGATAAGAGTGATGACTAATCTTGATTACTGATAGTAATCAGGGGGCTGGCTGTAATAAGTATTCTTTGTAGCAGTTCTATACAGTGTTTGTCCAACGAGTATGTTCTGTCTTAATTTTCGATAAAACGAACTATTCCGTGAGAAACATATCGGAAGATGGCTTATCCTGTTTCTCACCTGTCCACGTTTTCCCTATCAAGACACTGTTCTCAGCATAAATAATGGTCCGAGAAGTTGGTCCTTGTATCCCTTCTCTTTTTTCTGCTCGAACAATGACAAAGGGAAACTCTGGATGAATGTAAAGCCGATGTTCCTCTCGATCCTCTGGAGTAAACATCTGTCCTTTGCGGAACTGCTCCACCGTTACCAATTGATGAAAGTTTCCAACGATATATCCTCTGGTATCGTACCAATCATTATCATCCACAACACCATACTCTAACCATGAGGGTAATTCCAAAGAGTAAGTTTGTGTAGAGGTTTCAAGGACTCTTACAAGAATATTTTTCCCTGTCTCTGTGTCGGTAATAGTTTCTGTATGCATCTCATAGTTCATGTTCTTCTCAATCCTTGCTCTGACGGTGGTCTTTCGTATTACATGATACAATACCAAAGAAAAAGTTGTTCAAGACAAACTCGTGACACATGTAAGGGGAGATGTAATGATCGATAACCAACCTGTTGCTGAAACTCCTGTACATCAAACCAGAAAAATTCCTATTCAAGAGCGATCTGTACTCGTTGGGGATGTTATCGTTGTTAATGGTCATGGCGTAAATAGGGTATTGCTCGAAGAGCGATTCACAGAAGGCGGCTATCACATACAGCAAACTGAACACTTTCTGCTCTTCACACGCTCTGAACATCCATCAACTATTTTAGTTCATGTATTCGCTCCTGAAGAGATGAATGCCGATATCAAACACTACATCATGCAAGAACTCAAACCTTTAGGCATTCTCGCACAACCACAGCACTATGGAGAAATACTTTTTGGCATCGTTGCGACCTTCTTTCCTGATGATATTAGGCGTTCTTGGACGTACTATGGTGCGAATACCTTGCAACGCTTTCTCACGTTTCTCTCGACTGTTAGTGCGCCACCGCCACCGCCATATACGAATATGGGCGCGTTTGTTGTGCAGTATCAACGCGTGTGCGAACTGTGTACTGGCGCATCATTTCTTGATGCTGGGTGTGAATCAGGTTTTCTTCCAGTCCTGATTGCAGAGCGAATGCCATTTATGGAGCACATTGTGGGAGTGGACATTCGACCAGATATGTTTGTGGTTGTCGAGGAACTGGCCCAGGAACGCCATTTCACGAATGTCCATTTTATTGAGCATGATCTGCTTGACGCGAAATTCTCTGAAATTGGCACGTTTGACACAGTTGTGGCTCTTGGTGTCACTGAACACTTCACCGAGGAAGAAATGTACCGACGGCTCCTTGCAAACCTCTTGCGTGTTACATCACATCGACTTATTCTTACGGTACCATATGAACGTGAAGCGGAAGACCTTTATGAACACAAACAGGTTTTTACAAAAGCGAAGCTTGAACAAGTAGGGCAGTGGTGTCTTCAGCACCTCAATGGTGCGGGTAAAATGTGGTGTGAAGATTGTGCTGGAGGGGGATTACTCCTTGTCGAGCGGCGGTAGAAACCTACAGGCAAGCATCACTTTTGATTCTTAAAAAAGTGATGCTTGCCTGTAGGTTCCATTCAGTTTAGAGACTACTGAACTGGGGAAGTTGATGTTTTGTCTCTTTTACAAAAGTGAGAACCTCTTGATCTTTTGGAAAGGTCCCTAGCAAGTCCTGCCGAACATACTCAATGAAGTAGCCATTTATCATCGGAGCATCCATCGTACTAATAACAGGCACAAGTTTTTTTGCAACACTTAGGCTCGCATCACGCTCATTGGCGCGAGCATATGCTATTGCGAGTAGCAGTAGGATACCAGCAGAGCGAAGTAGTCTCGGAAGCTGAGAAAGTGCTTCCTCGAAGTGATAAATTGCCGTTGTATAATCTCCTGCTAGAAGAGCATTTTTCCCTGCAAGCTGTAGCCAACTGGTCCGATCAAATTCTTCTGCAGAGCCAATTTGGTCCAGATAGGTTGCGGACGCTTCCAACATCTTTTGGGCTGTAAGATGATCACCCATCATCATTGCATTATCTGCCCAACATGCTAGTGCATGAGCTTTTGTGCGAATGTGTTCCTGTACCATTGAGTTCTTGAGTGTATTGAGTGCTTCCTCAATGACCTCAATAGCTTTCACATGTTGTTTAAGTGCTTGATAGCTATCGGCCTGGCAAATTAAGCTTTGCGCAACCTGCCAAGGATCACCTGTTGAGAGTGCTGCAACATGTGCATTCATATGTGCATCAAGAGCAGCCTGATAATCTTCCTGAAAGTGTAAAGCTGAACCTGTAAGATTATAGAGTGTAGAATAAAATAGAGAGCGGACGCGAGGGAAGAGTAAGGAGTGATTTTGTTGCGCTACGTGCAACAGTGCTTGACCAACAGCGAATACCTGAGCATTACCAGCAGAATGAAAAAGCTCCCATCCAGCCGCAATGCTTTCACCTAGGGTATCATGAAGACATAAAAGTTCTTCGTGCGAAATTTGCTTGCTTGTGAGAATAGGAATATTCTGTATCATTGCATCTGCTCTTAACACAAGGAGTTTTCGTCTCGTAGCAATTGGCATTCCCTGAACACCTTGAAGGACAACTTGCAATGAATCAAGGACATCACTTATGGACCATCCTTCTGCCAGCAGTTGTCCCATATGACTTGCTCCCTGTGTCAGCCAAGCATTTTCTTGTGCTTCAGGAAGAGGATTGATTGAAGCACGAGTATTCATCGTGTCGGTAGTAGTTTGGCGGTGAAGCATCTCGCGCGGTGGCAAAGGAGTAGTTACACTTGATAGTGGTTGATGTTTCCGCTCTGGTGGTTTTCGGCGAATACGTTCGGCAAGGTCTGTTGTTCGTGATAGTGGGTCCAACCCATCTTCTTCTAACGCTTGCTTCGTCTGCTCATACAGCAAAAGAGCTTCTCGCTCACGTCCTTGCGTGTGTAATGTTTGCATAAGGAGCGTGAGAATATCTTCATCGGTCAGATGCGCGACCCAATAGGGACGTAACACCTCTTCCGCCTCCTCATAGCGTTCCTCCGCAACATAGCACTCTGCCAACCGACGCACACACCTGGGAACAAGCAGTTCGTGATTCAGACGGCGAGCATTAGTCCATTCTTGATACACGTCATCGGGCAAGAACGTTCCCAGTTTGCTGAGCGTATACGCTCGTTCCCACCACGTCCGTGCTTCGTCACTTTGCTTTTTCCGTTCTGCACGGGTGGCTTGCTTCATTGCCTCTTCAAAGGTGTCAACATCTACCCACAGCAATGTTTGATCGGCAAGCTGGAATCCTTCTCCTCCAGGTGAATCGAAGAGCAGACTTTTTGTCTTCGTTTCACTCTTCTGTTCCTCTCCATTCATGCGGAGAACAGAGCGTAGGGCACGTGCGGCTTGACTAAGACTATGTCGTGCTTCTCTCTCGCCAGATTCGGGCCAAAGGGTGCCTGCTAAGAAAGTCTTCGAGGCATGGCGGTTTTCACAACACAGAAGCAGTTTGAGCAGGTTGAAGGTTGGACCTGGGCGTTCGTCCCAATCCGTTGAAGGGATGTCTTGGTAAGAGGGTAGTTGGTCGAAGCTTTGGTTCTCTCGACGGAGGAGGCGCAACGGCCCACAAAGAAATACTTTTACCATAGTTGTATCGTGAATCGGCGAATAGTTGTTATGTAGCTCATCGTTCATAATACGTCTACTGCACCTTTCTTGACATCTCCTACAATTCTTTTTGCATTGAACGTCAGGTGTGTACACCACTGTTCTCTACCACCTATGACGTATGTTACGCATAATGGAATAGTCCTTCAAAGTATACGCCCTACCTAGTACGAAGTCTATAGAGGAGCGTAACACAAGGTGGGAAATGAATGAAGTAATGGTGTTCAATCTCGTTGAGACTCCTCTTGGATAGTAGACTCTTCCCTTCAATACGTGAAATAGTAGTGCTTCCACCATTTGCTGTGTAGGTGCGCCAGCAATTACTCAGGATATGCCTTTGTAAGCCTAGCAGACACGTTGCACGGAAATCGCACACAGCAGCACGAAATTAGCACGTAAGTGTAAGCATTCCCTAGATAGGAGTAAAATCAATGGAGTGGGTCAGATTCACAAAGGCTGCTCTTCAAAGATAAGCATATCCGTCGATAAAGGAGAGTGAAGGGAGGTGATAAAGCGAAAGGGATATGACTCATGCGAAAGAAGCAGCTACACGAATCTGTGACACAACATAGTTTGTGGGTAGACGAAGTACGTCCTCCACATATTGCTGTCCTCATCGACGGAGAAAATGTTTCTCCTAAACACATCGACCGCATTCTTGCAGAGGCTTCAACTCTTGGTCCACTAATGACAGTGCGAGTCTTTGGCAACTGGGCTTCTCCAACGCTACGAGGATGGGAACGCGTACATGTTTCTCATAAGCTAGAGAAGCGACACCATCAGCTTGACGTTTCTGGCAAGAATGGGACAGATATTGCACTCACCGTCGATGCCCTCGATTTGTTGCATGAGCATCATGTCGATGTATTCTGTCTGGCTGCCAGCGATAGTGATTATACTCCCTTGATTCTACGTTTGCGGGGTGCAGGTTGTACTATACTTGGCTTGGGAAAGGAAACGGCACTAGCAGCCTTACAAGAGGCATGCCATTTCTTTATTCCGCTTGACAATGTGGTGCCTCTTGCAACTTCTAGCCTTGAATCAAAGGGTGTCTTATCACCTGCTGATGTGTCTGATAACCAAGCTATTGTTTCCTTGGAGACAATGGTTCTTACCGCTTATGACCAACTTACTGATAAACATGCTTGGGTACCTATTCCTGATTTGGAAAAGCATCTGATGCTCCTTTATCCAAAATTTGTCTTGGGACAGTATAGACATCGAAGCTTTTATCGATTAGTGAAGGCGAGGTTTTCCCACTTGTTTGATCTTCGTCCCTGTCCCTCAAAGCAGCACATACAAGAAATGCGACGTAAACAGGAATAACGCATCTCTATGAGAAGGAGGTGTAACGCTTTAGCGTTTGTCTGATAGAGTATCAGGGTTGTTAGCGCGTCCTTGTACATGTTGCTCGGAAGAGAGGCGCAATCTACAGGTTTCGCTAGCAGTCCTGATACTATTCTATGGAGACACTATGACGAAGGAATTCTACGAAAAAGAAGTATGCATTACTATTTTGAGAAGCTCTACATTTTTCTCAAAGAGCTTCACCTTAGAACTTTTTATTTTTTTGCTACTCTTCGTCCTCTGCTTTTACAGATAGCAAGAATTTTAGCACTTCTTCCGTGTCTGGTAAGGCATGCACTGCCTCTCGTGCATATGCTGCTGTCACAAAGCCGTTGATATTCTGGTTTGGCAGAAAGACGAAATGCTCGTAGTTGCCTTGTATCAGGAGTGCGAACACTTCATGATACCCGTTCGTGTGATCACACGATACATTGCTCGTATCAATATGGAGCATCAGGTGATAGCGTTTTGTCTCTGTGTGTTGAACAACGGCATAGAGCAGCCCTTGCTGTTCAACCTCCTCATTCTTTTTAACCTCAATGAACTTGAATCTGTACGAGCGATGCCAATGATCTGGTGTGCAACTCTCGAACGAACCAAATCGAAAGTGATAAAACATATGCGTTTGAGAGTCGTCTATTCCCTCATAGTCAGGGACTGATTCGCTGTATTTAGGCACTAGTGTAGGTGTCCATTTTCCAACCGCGATATCTGATTGTTCTTTACCCTTTCGTAAAGACCTTCGTACTAGATATCTCCATAGTAGGCATAGCAAGAAGCCGATCAGACCAGCATGAAACAAGGGAAACGCTCTAAGCATGGGACGCTGCCGGATTTTGTGAGTGTTTGGTGATAGCATGATTTTCTCTTTCGCTCCTGATTTTATTTGCACTCTGTCCGCTCATTCGTGAATTGTCATGTGTTACGAGGAGGCATATTGGATCAATGCATCTTACACAACGAGAGGAAAAGTAACTCTCAAAGGTAAGCCTACATCGCTTGTAGTGGCGGTACGTGGGTAGGAGGTGGGTAGGACGTGGGTAGGGATGTGACGAGGCGGATAGTAAAACGCGTGTATTCTTGAATACAATTTGGCAAGGAACAAAGAACATGCTCATGTTGAAAGAATGTGTATAACATGTGGAAAACTGAGAGAGTAGTATCTTTGCTTTTACAAATCGTATAAAGAGGCAGTTATGTGTGACGCTTTTCTTCTGTTTTGGTAAAAACACTTCCTCCTTTGTAGTTGTGCTGATGTTCTCTTCTCAAAAAGCGGTTCTAGCTTCTCCCTACCCTACCCACGCTTTCGCACCTCCTACCCACGACCTACCCACATCCTACCCGCTTCGGGTTGCTATACTAGCGTTCGTTGATGGTGAAATGCATTGTGCTTCGACGCGAAAGCTTCGCATCGAAGCACAACAAAAAATAGGAAAGGTACTATGGGATCACGGCGCATCGTGGTGGAGCGGCCTGTTACAGGGGTGAAGCAGTTTCCTTCTCACGTCTCGGTGGAGGTGTCAGACGATATGCCTATTGGTTCACTCGTCTCTACACTCGCCGCTCGGTTTGGATATCCTTTGAGTGACAGTTTCGGCTTACCAGTCACCTATCGGCTTCGCCCTCTTGCAGGAGGCACTTCTCTTCAAAACACTGCACGGTTTGTAGATGCCCGTGTTCGTTCGGGAAGCCGATTTGTGCTTGAGTCGGAATCTGCCAACAATGACACTCTCCCCATCCCAGAGGAGAGAGTTGGAAGAAGGATGTTGAGGAAGTCACGTCAAACGTATTCACGCCGAACAATCCTTGTAACAGGAAGTGCTCTGCTCACTACGAGCATACTTGGATTGGCTACTGGGATGACAGCAGCAGTAGCACAAAATTATGTGAGCAGACGTGCCGTACCTGCCTCTGTTGCTGGGACTACAACAACATCTGGCACTCTCGGACTCTCTATAGCAACGGAATTTACCTCTCATCGACAACCTGTACAGAGCGTTACTTGGTCGCCAGATGGCACGATGGTGGCAAGTGGTGGAGATGATGATCTTGCGCTTATCTGGAAAACAGATGGGACTATCCTTCAGACTCTTCAAGTGGATGATCACATTCGAGCACTCGCTTGGTCACCAGATAGCACGCAACTTGTACTTGGTAGTGGCAACGCTGTTTCATTTTTCGATCCGTATACAGGACTGCTTTTTGCTAGAAATAGGAGTCTACATACTGCTGCCGTCACTGCTCTTGTGTGGTCACAAGCAGGGCAAGTAATCTCTGCTAGTGACGACAAAAGAGCTATTGTATGGAATGGACAAACTCATCAGCCATTTTTGACGTTTCGGCGACACACAACTGCCATTCTTGCTCTTGCACTTCTTTCTGATACCGTTGCAACGGTTTCTCAAGGGGGTGTCGTCCGTATTTGGAACATCCTTAATGGGCAAGAAATGCATGGCTATTTCTTCGATACCGCTCAGGCTCTACGGGCTGCCGCCTTCGCACTGGGGGGACTTCTTGCGGTTGGAGGGAATGATGGCATCGTGCGCTTATGGAAGAATAGCCCTCTCTGTACACAGGAGATGCAAGATACCTTTGGTATGCGTTGTGTTGATGTCCCTCAGCATCTGCAAGGTCATACGCAAATTGTGCATGCAGTAGGGTTTTCGCCGGATGGAACACTCCTTGCGACAGGAGGGGACGATGGCAAGATGATTATCTGGTCGATTCAGGATATGAGACCGATCATCATACAACAGCTACAGGTCCCTCTTGCATCACTTGCTTGGTCCGCTTCTGGTCAATTCCTTGCAGTAGCTGCAGGATTGAGGGTAACGATTTGGCAACTCCATCATTAGAACGGAATAAAAGGAAGAGTATGACGTACACCACGTACCATTCAACGATATCTCGAAGCTTCTTATAGCCATTTGGACTACATCTCTGCATGTACTATAGTGTGGCGTTCAATTGAACGTTTCTGATCCCAAACTTTGCCTCTCATTACAGGAGAGTCGTCGCATTACTATAAAGGAAGAAATACTATGATCAAAGAACGTATGAATGAAGGTATTACAGGCACAACAGATTCAATGAGGTTAGCAGAATATGTGCAAGACGAGCAGATGACAGCCCCTTCGGATGAATACCGACCTATTATTGGTATCCCCATTCCCGTTCAACAAGGCCAACAGGGTCCCCTCCTGCTCGCTGATGCTGTTAGTGCTTGGTCAGTAGAGCGGATGAAGGGAAGAGTATTTCTTATACCGCTCTGGCCGTTTCCAACACACAAGCACATTTTTCAATCTCTCTGGCCGCTTCTATCCTCTCTTGACGGACTTTTGCTCCCTGCTGGTCTTCCAGGGAACGATTGGTATACACAGTGGTTGGCTCGTGAGAACAATCCTGACCCGAAGATATGGCCGCTCTCCTGGGAAATGGCTCTGACCCAACTTGCCACTTATATTGGTGTTCCTATTCTTGCAATTGGCGACGGGGCAGAACGCTGGAACGTTGCCTTGGGTGGAAGTACTGTTCAAGTACCAATGAAGGTGACACAGCCAGTTCCAGTAGGTCCAGAAGCCTGGGAACATCAAACCATTCGGGTGCGAGCAAACAGCAAACTTGCTACGTGGATGCAGCATCCAGTGACTGAACAGGGTGAAAAGGAGGAGCAGAAACCCTGGACGCTCTCCGCTATGCCCTCTCAAGGTATCGAGAAACTTGCATTGGGATTACGTGCTTGCGCGCAATCTGATGCAACAATAGTTGCCTTCGAGCGAAGAGATCCAACGTTTGGTCTTGGTATTCTTCCCCGCGTTGACTGGGGTCTGGATCAAACGTATAGTGAGTTGCTCTTTGATGCCTTCATGCAATCTTGTCGTGCCTTTGCCTCCACGAGGCAACGGAACACATCAACTTGGGAAGCGTCTCGTGAAACAATCTGTGCAACTGTATACGAACGGGTCATGCATAATCAACCTCTTCTCCCTGTTTCTTCGCCTCAATCTACAGGAAGGACACACCCTACAGGTCAACTGAATGGCAAGAATCTGTCCAACGAAGGAGGTCAAGGAATGCTCATTCCTGAAAAACAGTATCGACACTTGAGACAACAGCCAAGCATAGACGAATTGCGTAAGGCAAGAAAGCAGAAATTGAAAGCATCTGTTCGATAAATTTGCTCTTTTTTCGTAACAAGAGGTCATTGAAATATCTCATGGTAATACAAGGAGGCGACACGATGGAAAAACAACAGGTATGCACACAAGAGCAAGTTCTCTTATCGCACTCTCTCGAGCAACTTTTCCCCAGGTACGACGGAACTACAACTAGTCTCCTAGAGGTCTGTTTTCAAACTACGGTCCACGCCCATCTCCTGCTGCAGGAGACTGCTCAGTTGGATTTCGATATTGCAGAAGCTCCATTTTCCAAAGGTGACGTGGTGATTGATCACCGAGTTCTTCTTCAGCACGAAGAGAATGATCAGAATCTTTTGTACGCTGCTTCAATACTGGCACCGGATGCACTCCCGATGCAAGTGTACCTGGGGATACAAGATATGCACTATCCTCGACCTTTGGATCATCTGTTTCAAAATGTTCCGGTCTGTCGGCAAATTCTTTCATGTGAGCAAGAACCCGCAGGAGACTTTCTGTCTGGCTATTTCTCTATTGACCCTCAATCGCCTTGCCTTGTCCGAACATCCCTTCTTTGTTTTGATGCAGGGCCTGCTCTGTTCACCCAGGAGATTATTCCTTGCCGCTCTTCTTGTACCAAGAAGCGGAGATAGCCAAAGAGCACGAAAGATGGTAGCCGCAAGTGCTAGAAAGACATGAGAGGATGAGAAATGCTTGAAAAAACACTTCCACTTTTGCTGATTTTTCTTCTTGGTATTTTTTTGAAGAGGATACGAGTTATTCAGAAGGAGGATGCGAGAGTTATCAGCAAATTGTTGGTTTCTGCTGTAGTTCCGGCATCGGTTGTCAGTGCGTTCTCGAACGCTACTATTCAGCCGAAGTTATTACTCTTGCCCTTGGCAGGCGTTGTAGTCGTTGTTTTGCTATTGGGGATTAGCTTTCTCCTTGTACCACTCTTAGGGTTGCGCGACGCTACTCGCGCTTCATTCCTCATATCGATGCCAACATTGGAGATTGGGACGATTGGGTATGCTGTCATGTCCGCCGCATTTGGATCGCCAGGTCTTATATTACTAGCTTTATTTGATCTTGGTAATGGCATTTTCTTCTTCACCATTGTAGGGCTGCTGGCCGCTATTCTGGGAAGGAGTACAGAACGTTTTCAACTGTCATCTGCTATTGGGCACCTTACGAAAAACCCCATTTTGTGGGCGTATGGCGTGGGTTTACTGCTGAACGTGTTTCATATCCATCTTGCGGTCCTGTCCAATCTGCTTACAGTCCTTTCGCAAGGACTGCTCATGCTCGTCATGTTCCTCATTGCTCTCGAATTTGAGCCGTCTTGGTCAATACTCTCGCTTCCAGCATTGTCTATTTACTTGAAGACCGCGATTGGCATTACGTTGGGATGTGTAGTCTCTTTGCTTTTTGGCTTTACAGGAGTGGAGCGGATCGCGGTCGTTCTTGGGAGTTCGATGCCAGTGAGTCTTCTCACAGTAGTCTATGCAAAAGAATATGACCTCGATGCACAGTATCTCGCATCCGTGTTGTCTCTCGCGCTACCTGCTGCTATCATTGTCGCGCCTCTCTTGACTTCTGCACCTCATTAGGACCTTTTAAAGACGAGTTCAGCTTACGGAAGAAGAACAGGTATACTCAGCTTCTTAGGTGACTGCACCATATGTTTCTCTGAATTAGTAAAAGAAAGTAGCTTCTATGCAGTATCTTTCACCACATTCCCTGACTAACTACAGGCGTCCTGTACTCGTTCTCGTATTTACTTGTGTGACGTTAAGCATGCTCCTGAGTCTGCTTTTTCTCTTTGCTGGACGAAGTAGTGTTTCTGAAGCACTTGACAGTATTTTTCACGTCCTCACATTGCTGCTAAAAAGTCAGATTGAGGGAATTGGTGTTATCGTTATCGCCGTATTTGTCGTCCTCCTTTTCATGAAGCAGATGCACAAAAAAAACTTTGCCAGTCCGTCCGTGCCATTTGTCTTTGTTCCATCTGAGCGGGTTGTACTTCCTCCTTTGAGTGCAGGTCGTCAGACGGGCGAATGGTCTGTTTCTTATCCAATGGCAAAAACAATGCCATTCGTTCCTCTCGCTCCAACATGGGCATTGTCTGAGTGGGACCAGGATGCGTCTCAAAGACACAATGGCAAGTTAGATATGGTACGTCTCCATCAACAGTACCAAATGCTTCGCTTTCACAAGCCGAGTGGATATGTCCATGTACCGGATTAGGTGAGAACGAGCATTTCTGTGAAGTCAGTATGAGGACGCAAGATGGTCTTGTAAACGGTACGAGGAATGGGATGGCTGCAATAGATAGAGGTAAGGATGTTTGTGAAAATGTGTACTTTTTTAATGGAGTGCTAATGATGACTGTCACGTTCTCAAAACAAGCTTCAGTAATGGCACGATGCTTTGCGATTACTGCTCTTGTCAACTGTGTCTTTGGATTTGCAAGTGGTACGTGGGGAGCACTGCTTACTCCCCTCGCTACACTTTTTCATATTAGCCCTACGGTGATGAGTAGGTTGTCGCTTGGAAGGACTTACAGATGGGTATAACTTATACATGTGCGTTTCTTGCAGCACCAGCATTGTTTGGTGATGGGATAGCCTTAGCAAAATACCATTTTTCAATTCTATCGGATGTCTTCTCCCTCTCCACACTTACGGATGTTTTTCTCTTCTGCTTTGCAGCAGGTCTTGTGAGCATCATTGCCATTGTGGGAATAGGAGCATATATTGTTCGTTCACTGACGATCCCTAAGCGAAGTGACCAGTTTATTCCACTTACTCCCTTCGCGCTTGGCCTACCTGCCGAAGAAGTGTCGTTCCCTTGTCAAGGAGAAGCCCATAATGTGCGTGGACTCTACGTTCCCTGTCTAGGAGCGACGAGTACTATTCTGATCTGTCCCGGATATAGGCGGACATTCTCTGATGTGCTGGGGATGTGCCGACACCTCTGGGATGCGGGTCATACTATTCTTGCCTTCGAGTACTATGGGCATGGTATCCCCGTTGGGACGAGAGTGACACTTGGGTATCGTGAGGTTGATGACTTCCTTGGTGCTGTAACATATGCAAAGCTCCGTGCGCCAAGAACTCGACTTGGGGTGCTTGGTTACTCTATGGGTGCCGCTGTGTCTATCATCGGGAGTGCGCGAACAAAGGCGATTGAGGCAGTTGTTGCTGATAGTGCCTTCTCTACACAGTGGAACGCCGTGTATATGGCTGTTCGTCGTACTCTTCGCCTTCCTTTGCCTTCATGGGTTATCCGAATACTTTACCACGTAACCGATACATTGTTATATTGGTTTGCTGGATATCGGTTCAAGCAGGTTGAACCAGTACGAGAAATCGCTCAGATTGCTCCTCGTCCTATTTTGATCATTCACGGAGTCCTTGATACTATCGTGAACCCACATGATGCAACGTTTCTCTATGAAGCGGCGGCTCAGCCAAAGGAACTGTGGATGATTCCAGGGACGGAACATATTCGAGGTTATTTTGCTGATTCTGTGAAATACACAGAGAAAATTATTACATTTTTTGAAACGCACCTCAAAGGGCGACCTGTAGTGAACACACCAATGGATGCACTTTCAGGCAAGCAACAGTTTCTTGACCCTCATACCTCTATCACATTCGGTAGCCAACAACAATCAGCAGATGCCGTAGAAAAAGTTGGTCTTTCATATAGAACTGCTGATGATTTTATGAGGGTCGTGCCTTTACAAAAAACCTCTATATTGATACGAGAGAAAGAACAAAGAATAATGGTACAGACAAAAGTTTTGCAACAGGGTGATGTATCACAGACTTCAGGACGAAAAGGGCGTGCTGATGAGATACGCAGAAGACGCTTTATGCGTCTACTTCGACTTCATTATGCTCATGTCGTGGCAGATACCACTCAGACAATGCATACATTTGGTATGAAATATGGTCACTTGCTCTTCCGTTATCGCTGGTTCATTCTTGTTGCGTGGCTCCTCGCTTTTGCTATGAGTGTCCCATTTGCCAACTCCGTCACTACTATCCTGCATAACAGTGGATATGCTATACATGGATCTGACTCTGACCATGCCAATACTGTACTAACGGACACGCTTCATCATCCTGTCTCTCAGTTGCTTGTGCTTTTTCAATCGGATAGCCTTTCCGCTAGTACTGCTCAATATCAGCGTGAAGTGCAACATTTTCTGACGCGTATACAAACCTTTCCTCATGTCGTCAGTGCTACTTCGGGTGGTATTGGGCAAGATGGAAGGACAACTTTTGTAACAGTGGGATTTGATACAGACCAAGATACTGTTGCTCAACAACTTCCTATGTTACGTATACTTCTTCCACATGGTGGGAATCCTGTACATGCTACTATAACAGGGGAACCTGCAATTACAAACGAAATTCAGATCGATACACAGACCGATTCTGAACATGCAGAGCTGCTGGCTTTGCCGTTGACATTGTTTGTGCTCTTATTGGTCTTTGGCTCAGTGGTTGCTGGTCTTATGCCATTGCTCCTGGCTGCTGTCGCGGTGCCAGTAACACTGGCGATTGTGTATACAGTCGCTATTCACGTCGAGACGAACATCTTTGTGGTGAACGTCGCCTCGCTCATTGGCCTTGGACTCTCTATTGATTATAGCCTCTTCATTGTCAGACGGTTCCGAGAAGAACTTACGCACGGGCGTAACGTGCGTGATGCTGTTGCCTGGACGGTCATGACAGCAGGTGAGGCGGTCCTCTTTAGTGGTTTAACTGTTATAATCGGCTTTTCAGGACTCTTTTTCGTTGGCATTCCTGTCATGACTTCGTTTGCATTAGGCGGCGTCACCGTTGCAGCGATAGCAGTCTTAACAGCGTTAACTCTGCTTCCCGCACTGCTCTGTGTGGTGGGAGTGCGGATTAACGCTCTTCGGCTTCCGTCTTTTCGTCGAAAAACGAAACAACATATATCGCTACAGGAGCAACAATCTAAGTCGTCCAAAGGACAGCAAAGCTTTTGGTATACCTGGGCAATGGTCGTCATGCGCTATCCTCTACTCATGATTATTCTTGTAATCACTGTGCTCGTTACCGTAGGCTGGCCTGCACTTTCACTCAATCCAGGTCTCCCTGGAGCGTCTGCTTTGCCTGTTCATTCGGAGGCTCGCAATGCACTCGATCAACTCAAAATACAGTTCCCCAATGTAGATGCTGATCCAATCTTTGTGCTTGTGCAGACACCTGATGGAACGAGTATGCTCGTAGCGCAAAACTTGCAACATCTTGAGTCACTCAATCAACGTATTATTTCTCTTCCGCATGTGAGGAGTACAACGAGCCTTGTGGAGTTACCAAAGGTAGGGCTTCCGTCTTTTGGTGAACAGCAGCTTTTTCACCTTTATAGTACTGGTGCTTATCGGAGGGTTCCTGCGCTGGAACAACTGGTTTCCTCAACGACGAAAGGGAGTACAACGCTCATTGCAGTTCATACTGATGTCGGAGTAGATAACCGAGTAGATCAAGAATTGATTGATCATCTACGTACTATGAGTCAATCGCGGACTAGCAGCTTACGAGTTCTTGTTGGTGGTTCACGAGCGGTAAATGTAGATTTTGACCGTGTTCTCTATGGGAACTTTATACGTGCGCTTCTCTTCATTGTTGGTGCAACCTATGTGCTTTTGCTCTTTATGTTCCGTTCTATTGTGTTGCCACTGAAGGCAATTATTATGAACATGCTCTCGATTGGGGCAGCATATGGAGCCCTCGTCTTTGTTTTTCAACAAGGTCATTTCCAAAACGCTCTTCATTTCACTCCCGATGGAAGCCTTGACCGATTTATTCCCGTCTTGCTCTTTTGTGTTCTCTTTGGTCTGTCAATGGACTATGAAGTTTTTCTCTTGTCTCGCATAAAAGAGGATTGGCAACGTACAGGAGATAATAGTGCTGCTGTAGCTCATGGTCTTAAACACACGGGAGGTATTATCACTAATGCTGCACTCCTTTTTATGATTGTGTCGGCATCCTTCATGACTACTTCCCTGGTTGTGACAAAAGAGTTGGGTTTTGGTATCTCGATAGCTATATTCGTTGATGCTTCGCTTATCCGTACCGTTCTTGTTCCAGCAACAATGCAGATTATGGGGCGTACCAACTGGTGGTTTCCCAGATTACGTAAGGAAAGACGAGTTAGCAAGATACCTATGCAGGAAGTGAGCATTCATGTGAAGAGGCAAAAAGGGAGGGTTTTCATTACGCGTGCTACTGCTAATCTCCATGCAGGAAAGAGGAAAGTTTCCGTAATGAACGACGGTGTTTACAACAGAAACATACAGGTCCAAGGCGAGAAACAGGGACTTATGAAGGAGCAACAACATCCTCTCTATCCAGAGAACCGGAGTGGGGCTATCTCTTCCATGAATGATTCACAGCAGCCTTACTTTTACTCGTCTTATCAGGATTACACACACACGATGTATTTTTCTCTTGGAGAGACTGATGTTCTTCCTCAAAATAGCACTGAGGAGCAGATGGCAGATGACTCGTTACTAGTAAACTCGTGAAAAGGAGCATACGATGATTACTACAGATAGACAAGAGGAGACTTCCCATCTTGCTCTAAGGTCTATGATTTCTTCAACAAATGTGGAACGTTTGCGCAAACGAACACCACAGCGTCATATGCATGTGTGGGGCTACGCTGGCTTCATCCTCGTGAGCCTGTTATACGCCTCCTTCTATCCAATTGCCAAACCATCGCTTTCACACATAGATACAGCAGTCTTTGTTGGATTTCAAATGCTTTGTCTTGCTCCCCCGGCCCTCTTCCTACTTGTATCAGCGAGGCGATGGATCGACCTCACTACACTTGGTCATGGAATACTGCTCGGAACATGCCTTGGTATTGGTTTTTTACTTGTGACGCTCGCTATGGACTACACGAGTATCACAGAAACGGCGATGTTTTCATGTGCGAATGGAGTTATTGTTGTCCTCATTTCATGGTTGATCTTTCGCAAGCGCATTCGCCCTATGACGTGGATTGCTAGTTTATGCTCAATTGTAGGTATACTGGTGTTGCTCTCAGTGTCTCACTTACAATGGCAAGGAGACTTGTTTGCCTTTACGGGAGGTCTCTTTTGCACCGCCTATAACTTTCTGGTTGATGATTTATGGCAGCATCCTGGTAGATTTCGAGCTGTTCTTGGTGTTCAATTGCTGACGATGGCTTGTGAAATGATGGTATATGCGTTGATCTTTGGAAATTGGGGCAATATTCACTTCGTTCTGCCTTCAGATATCGTTATCTTTTGCTACATAAGCCTAGCTACGACCTTGCTTCCCATAATCATTACGATGACGATGCGTCGATATGTGAATGGTATAACTGTAACCTTCCTTGCAGTCTTAGAACCAATTGCAGGAGCAGTTTTCGCCTTTGTTTTTGCTCACGAACGTCTATCTTCATCCATCTATATCGGAGGGGGGCTTGCCATAGGAAGTGTTCTCTTAGAGGCACTTGCCAACGTGGTCAATGTGAAACGCCTTTCCCCTGTATACTTTCACAAATTATGGGTAAACGTTTTTCGTATGCACAAGCAACAAGTGCCGCAAAAGGCACCACGATTGATAATACAAGGTGTCTCCTCTCTTGGGGAAGATGCACGGCTATTGCTCGCTTGTCTATGGTCTACGCCTAACGGTCTAAATATGCATACACTTCAGCAGTTGACTGGCGTGTCGCCTGGGCGCACGTACCAATTGCTCTCACACCTTCAAAAGCGAGGCTACGTCATGTTGCGCTGTCATCGTCAGAAGTCCTGTCGATATACTCTTCATCCATCATACTGGTTTTCTCTGACAGAGCAGTTGTACCCACTTGAAAGACATATTTTTTCTGAGAAAAAAGCAGCATGAGTAGCTCAGAGCAGGAAACCAGCAAAGTTGGAGCGTATACTAGTGGTCAGTCCGCTTAGGTTTAAGCAAGTAAAGGACTTCCTATAGATTGAGGGAAGAGTTGTACACAATTTGACTGAGACCTCTCTTCCCTTCGCCTGAGTATATTTGGTCGTGTTACGCAAATCTCGCCAAGACCCTGGTGAGGTGTTGGGTTATGTACACTAGTTATTTGCGACGATAGAAACTGCTGCTAACTGCTGTAGTCTCGACTCTATCCAGAGTACGCCACCGATGTTTTCCCCCGTTTGTGCATCAAACCATCCTGATTTGACTTCTGTCGTAAGATTTGCCATATCGTCTAAGAGCGAAAGTGTAGTTGGTTGACGTAATTGTGTGATATTCATCTGAGCTACTTGTGCGGCATCCTTTCTGACTTGCAGCAAGTCGCGATTCATCTTATTGATTACTTCGTCTACTTGAATTGCAAGTGTATTTTGCTCTTTTGTGTGACCGGGTGAATTTGCTAATCCAGTTAAATGGATATCAACGTGTGTAAGGTATCCGGGCGGATTCTGATTCTGAATACTGTTGAGCAGACCAATCTTTCCTGCAAGTGGATCGACAAGCCATGGTGAATGTACTGGAACATCACGAGTATAGTAGAATTTGCCATCAAGATACTCTAGGATGCGTAACATATGTTTGTGAATCATGTCTGCATCACCTAGTGAGGAATTGTTTCCTCTCCATTGTCCTTGTGCGGCACTTGCCCATTCTTCAACCTTTGCTGTATTGCGTGTAAGCCAGATAGCAAGGCCCCCTGGAATGTTGTTCTCTTTAAGCGTTGGATCCTTTGCTAACAGATGACGTAAATGTGACAAAAGCGAGTATCCTTTTTCATCACCTGGAGTAGGTGTGCTAGGAATCCAACCCTCCCATCTCCATTGTATTGGGTTTTGACTAGGTGTAGGTGGTGCAGAGTCGGCTGTATCCTCAACCACACGCACTCCACTATAGGTAGCAAGCAAGTTGGTGTGTTGTGGGGGAGCATACGTAAGTGATGCTTTTCCTTCATGAATGTCAAGCTCGCCAAGCAGTAATGGAATCGTCTCATCATCTGTTTTATCGGGCATAAGCCAAACGTAGTAAGCCATACCGTGATGTGGAGTTGTGAGACTATGCAGTTGTAAGGTGAGGATGTCATTATATCCCGTCATCGTGTCTGGATCTGTCTGTCCACTGCTTGTGAAGGACAACACTCCTACAACAACTGTCCGGTCTATAGCAGTTTTAGATTGTGTTGGTAGAAATAGGAGCGGCAGGACGATAATACTGACTACCGCGAGTACAGATAAAAGAATGAATGTGTGCTGCTTCTGAGAGAAGTGTCTTGGTAGCGAAGTATTTTGTGGCAAGGGTGTCTCTATCTGCGGAAGCACTCCTGTAGTGGTAGTTCGTGCGAAGTGATTTTCTTCTGTCTGTGCCGAGATTTGTTGTTTCCCATCGTGTGCTACACCTACTGCGCCTTTCTGAGGAAAGTAGTGAGCAGCAAGAGTTTGAAATGCTTCTTCCTGTGAGGTTGAGCTTGAGAAGCCATATTGCGCTGCCAAACTTCTCTCTCTTACACGCCGAGAAGGGATCAAAAAGTGAACAAAAGAAGGATACCCGTTCTCTATAAGTAAATGTTGAAGAGCATAAAAGTGTTCAGGTTGACTAAATACTTCTCCATGTTCTGGTAAAACGAGTAAGATAGGTTGTACCTGCTGGCGTAACGCATTAAAAACTTCACTCTCGTTATCTTGTGGTTCTATATAGAGCATACTCGGATTCTTTGGAAGAACAATCGTCTGCTCGTCATTACGAAGGTGGTGAACGTTGTCTAGTTTCATGAGATGATTTTCTTTGATGCCTCTTACAGTTTCTCTACTACAAAATGACGTTATTCGTTGCTCCTCTCTTGAGGAGAAAATACAGAAGAGGAAATGCACATGAGTGAAATAGGAGTACTTTCTACTGCTCATATTGGGCGGCAGCGAACACAATACGAGAGCAATAAATTCTCATATTCTCTATCAACTGTACTTCTTTCTGCTAGCGAAGTTTGTGTTTCATATAGTCTTTCCATGCGTGAAACGCTCTTGAAACAAAACATAAGAAAAGGCTCGTCGGAAGTTGATTATAACATAAAGTAGTCACAATAACAAACTGAAGTAGAGTGACTGATATAAAAAGAGTCACCTTTATGAAGCGAATATTTCCTTTTTCTCATTACTTTGTTGTCTGGAGGAGCGACTTTTGCAGTAAAGTATTTGTCAGTGGACCGTCTGAAGAACAGAGTAGTATGAGAGAACAAAAGAGGATACTACAAATGGTGTGAGGAAATGAAATGTCCTTTTTTAACGCTTTTCATCTAGCTATACCTGAATTGTTGTTTAGTGTGGGATTTGATGTGTTCCAGATATCTTACTCTTTGTCTGAGAGGCACATGCTTGCTTTCAAATAGTAGCTAGAACTGTAAAGAAACATATATTAGCGTGTATGTTCTCAATGATTCATGGTAGGGAGTTGATATGCGGATTTATGGTTGATAAGCTGGGAGGCCCATGTTAAAAGTGTCAAATTAGCGAGGATATGACGCGTAAATTGGGCTTCTCCCATGATTTTTCGCTCATAGGCTCGAATCTCGGGATCCCAGAGTGCAATCTCCTCTTCAGAAAGATCCCAGAGCAGGTCTCCATTCGCTCCATAAGTTGTTCCAGCCCACCGTACAGACCATCCATTAAACGGCAGCCAATCCCTATGAAAATAGGCAAGGCTTGAAAGTGGTGAATATAAAAAGGCGTGTTTGGGAAGCGATTCGCGCTCTTTGTCAAGGGGAAGACCACATGCGATGGTTGGACTCGTCGGTGAGTCCTGGCGATAACAGTACATAATGGGCATGCCCTCATAGCTACCACTTGGTAAAAATCCTTTTGGTTTGTTGGGACGGAGACGCTGCATCATAAAAATAGAGGTTGCGGAGTCAAAGTCTGGGTGCCCATATCTATCATTGAGCAGGAGACCACGACTTCGCCATCGATTAAGTGTTTGCTTGCTCAATACACGTTCCTCATCCACGTCGTGTATTTCTTTTTCTGTTACCTTCTTTTGTGGTTTCAACAGAATTTCTGTGCGTATTTCCTCTTCTCTTGCGCTTTGAGTAGAGTCTCTGAGCTTTCGTACTAGCCATTGGGACGAAAGACGTTCCTCACGAGTAATGATGGGAATGAACACATCCTCATAGACCTGGGAGCGTAACTTGCTTGCGGTCTCGATCACCGGTTCCCAAGCTCTCAAAAGCTTCTGGCGTTCAAATTTCAACCGCTCCTCTCGTAGGTTCTCAATAACTTGCCTTCGATCCATACCATCTTTCATCAGGGAATCATGGAGCGGATTCCATTCATCATCAAATTTTCTCCCTATGTTCACTAATGTTTCTTCTATATTGGGAGAGAGGGATGGTGTTTTTGGATGCTGGTCGTGATATATCTGTGCATAGAGATGGATTTCCGCTTCATTTAATGGAGCCATCGCAACGAGAATAGAGGCTGTATGGTCAATCACTTCCTTGTATATGTCCTTTCTTCTCTTCTTCACTTTGGTTACATAGTATACGGATAACTCCCATGTTTCGCAAGGAGAAAAGAGGTACAGATGGCGTTTCTCAACCGAATCCAATATGTACAAGAACTCCACAAATCTTTTTGATGCACATGGTACTTATGCTGAGTTTGTATCTTTGTAGGAAAAAAGCTAAATACTGTACGTACTACTATTCGGCGTAATCCCATTTCTAGGGTTCATGCGAAAAAAAAGAGATAAGAGGAAATACAGATGAACATGCGACAAGAAAATGATCGCACGGAAATACATCGGTATATAGGCGAGAATACAACACGTGAGGTTGCGCGACTCATTCGTCAACAAGAACGATTTGCCGAAGCCGATGGTCCAACTCTTTCTTCTCAAGATTGGCAACGCACACGTTTTGCGCTTGATGTCGGATGTGGTCCTGGAGGATGGGTGTTGGACACCGCGCAAGCACATCCAGATATTGAAAAAGTTATAGGAATTGATATTAGCCCACGTATGCTCACTGTTGCTGAAAGTTTAGCAACAGTAGGGAATGTACAAAACGCTCACTTTGTCGAAATGGATGTAACTCAACGACTCGACTTTCCTGATGGGTATTTTCACTTAGTCAATGCACGGTTGGTAAACTCATTCCTCTCGCCCGAACAATGGCCGCAGCTCTTACGCGAATGCTTTCGTGTTTTGGACAAGGGCGGGACGCTCTGGGTGACCGAGTACGAAGCAGCCTATAGTAACAGCCTTGCTGTGGACACATTGACTCAAATTCTCTTTCGAGGACTTATGCAGGTTAAGAGGAGTTTTTCTCCAAGTGGAATGAGTGTTGGAATTGCTTTTGTCTTACCGTTGTTGTTCAAAAAAGCGGGGTTTCAAGATGTTTCTGTCAAGGGAATTTGCTTGGATGCATCTCATAGTGCTGAGGGGCACCAAGACTGGCGGGAGGATATGTTATTGATGGCTCATTCCTTCAGGTCATTTGTGATTGCAGCAGGTGTGACGACTGATGAAGAAGTGGAGCACCTTTTAGAGCAAGCCCAGATCGATATGAAAGCTGACGATTTCTGTTCTCTCGTTTTCAATGCATGTGTCTGGGGGACAAAGCTCTAAAGACCTGCGAATGCACGAGATATGTGTAATGTACTTATTCTTGTACTGTTAATACAGATAAAAAGGAAATTCTATGCCTCCTGTTCAACTCTCACGCGTTCATCGTGGAGACCCTCCGGGACCTCGAACACTTTCCCCTTTAGGTCATTCACGAGATATCCAGCAAGACGCAATTACTTTTGCACAGAACATGTGGGATCATTACGGCGATGTTGTCCGTATCCGTTTCCTCTCGACACCGGGAACTATCGTCTATCATCCCGATGCTGTAGAGCAAGTGCTACAGAAAAAACATCAAGACTACGATAAGCAAACGATTATCTTTCAAGCTGTGAAGTCCTTACTTGGAGAGGGGCTGTTCACAAATGATGGCCCCTCTTGGCTGCACAATCGTCGTCTTATTCAACCGAAATTTCATCGGAAGAACCTCCAGGATTTTGGAGCGATCATGACAAGGTGTACGCTTGAGGTTCTTGACCACTGGCAAGTGGTCAATACAGAAAAGGAAATATTTGACATCCCGGAAGAAATGGCGCACCTTACGCTGCGAATTATGGCACAAGCATTGCTTTCAACCGAATCAGATGAGGAGTCTGCTCTCATCCGAGCGACCTTTGCAGCAGTTTGGCCGCCATTCGCTCGTTTTGTTGCCGTTCCCTTCCCTCCGCTCAGTGTTCCTACGCCACGAAATCTTCGTATTCGACGAGCAGCACGTGACCTCGATCATGTTCTTTACACCACGATTGCGAAACGTCGGCATGCATCTTCGAAGAAGATGGATTTGCTCCAATTGCTTTTAGATGTGCGTGATGAGCAAGACGAGGCAATGAGTGATCGTCAAATACGTGATGAACTGGTGAACATGTTTATTGCGGGACATGAGACGACAGCACATACCTTAGTGTGGTTTTGGTACGCACTTTCCCAGCATCCCGAAGTAGAGACGAAGCTTCTCACTGAACTCGATGAAGTGATCGGGGGAGATATTCCAACGGTTGATCACCTTTCTCAGCTTGTCTATCTTCAACAGGTGGTCAATGAGACGCTTCGACTGTACCCACCGTCATTTGCTATCGTCAGACATGCAATTCGCGAGGACGAGATTGGAGGATTTCGCATACCAGCAAATAGTATCCTTTTCACTACCCCCTACTTCACACAGAGGCACCCTGCGTTTTGGCCTAATCCCTTAACATTCGATCCACAGCGCTTCACTCCTGAACAGGTTTCTGGAAGACATCGCTTTGCTTTTTTTCCCTTTGGTGCGGGACCGCGCATTTGTATTGGGAATAGCTTTGCACTTATGGAATTGCATCTTGTCGTGGCAACCGTTCTGCAACGGTATCGTCTTCGCCTTATTCCCAACCACCGTGTCGAACCTTGGGCTGCTCTTACCATGCGACCAAGATATGGACTCCCAATGACAGTGCATCCACGATAGGATTACAACAATTTAGGGGGTAATGAGAAGTGAAGAGAAGCTATGCAGTAGTGATCTCGAAAGAAATACGTTCTCACTTCTGATTGTCTTGTATCTTCCAATTGCCCATGTATAAATATCGTAACAGGCTGAGTTGTCAGAAAAGTAATATTTCTCTGGCAATCCAGCCTGGTGCAATACTTGCAAGAAGCAGCCAATGAGGATGATTCATTGTCTTTTTCTTTAGACGGATGGGTCTGTTGCGATGGTAGGAAGTGTTGCCACATCCAATGCATAAGAATTGACGAGCCATCCGGTTCCTCCCATTGGAGCACCGGGTCCTTGACGTTGAGGTGAGACTCGTATTAGGAGTACGGTCATTGTATGAACGCGTGGCTGTTGAGTATTTGGATCGAGTTCGATACTCTGAGTATGCTGCCCCGTGTTCTTGTCAATTGCGCTTTTCCATAGCTGAAATGAGACAGTTACCCAAGCAAACTTCTGTTGCTGCCCTTGAACTGGGATGATTTGAAATTGGGTCAGTTGTGACTGCGAGATTAAGGCTTGCTGAATGATTTGATTATCATGTACGTTGTTGTAGAGTACGTTGTTGATAGCACGGACATCATTCTGCGCAAAACGGCTGAGTGCTCCTGGTGTGAGAAGAAACTCGGCACCTATAAATGTACCACCATGATGATCGAGTGTTCCAATATTACGGTAGTCAAAACTCATTTCCCTATCAGTAAATGTCTGTGCAGTACGCTGTACTTCGATAGCATCGCTTATTGAAAGCCCTGCGTTTGTCCATCCCATCTGGTTTAATGTTTGTTGTGTGGGAACAATACTTGTAACAGGCACACTAGCACCTTGAGTTCCTTGTTGTCCCTGATTCTGTGGAATTGGGGTCGGACTAATAGTTACCTTGCCCTTTGGTTTTGAAGCAGTATGTGTCTGCTGTGATGTTGGTGTTGATACTGTTGGTGTTTGAATGCCTATCCTGTGTCTTTGATTCGTTGGTGGAAGAGCGGTCTGAGCAAAGACAAGAACCGTTCCAATAATGAGGGTAATCAACACGAGACCGATAATCACAAACCATTTAAGAGCGCGAAAAGGTCCTCCTGATAGTGAGCTTTTCGGAGGTGTCGAAATGGGCATTCCTCCTGTGCCATACATACTTCTAGCATTAGGTTGAACGACGGTCGGCATGGAGGCCGAGTCCTGAAATGGCATGACAAATGGTGAGCTTTGATCAAGTTGGTCCTCGTCCTCTTCCAAATCGTCGTCTGGCAAATAGAAAAATGCCTGATCGCTTGGTTGAGACGTGGACGTTGGACTGTCTATCTGAGGTGATGCCTCAGATGTAGATGGTATTCCCGGTGTTGATGATATGTTCTGAGAGTCGTTTGGTATCATTGGTTGCATAAAAATTCTCCTTGCTTCTTTCTATAAAGAGACCCTGCCTGTCTTCATTACGAGGGCTTAAATGCATCTGAGTAGCGAACTTGATGCTTCACTTCCTGTAGTGCTCATATGCTGCTCGCGTACTCTCTAAGAATGAGTTTACATGAGACGGGTAGGTAGCAGATGGGTAGGATGTGGGTAGAACGTAGGTAGGTAAAGCTGGTAGGACGTGGGTAGGGTTAGAAAATGTTGGATTGTAGATGGTTTTTCATTTCGTGTAACGAGCAATTCTTTTCTTATTCCTCTTGCTATTCGTGTTGAGCAGCAATGCTGGGTACACAGCTTGATAAACTATAGCCTATGAATTGTGTTTATCACTCGCAAAGATCAAGCAGCAAATTGGCTAAAGCAGGTAAATTTTTCTCCACTTCTTTTCAGGAAATAGCACATGATCTCAACCTCATTTGCTATGATAGTATCATTTAGAAATGATACTATTGTCGATGGTAGCATAATGAGCAGACATACTTTTTTGTCGCTCTACGTATTAAAGGAGTGTATCTCATATGTGGCAAGGCACCGTCGTCTCGCTTCACATTACTTCGGCAGAAGCCGCACCGATGCGTTCGTTGCAAGAAGCACATGCCGTTCCAGGCAAAGGACTGGAAGGAGACCGCTATTTTCTGGGTACAGGATATTTTTCACGACATCATGGTCCTAGTCATGAAGTAACGCTGATCGAAGTGGAAACCATCGATGCCTTGAATGAGGAATATGAGGATCTACATATCGAGGCTGGAGATGCTCGCCGTAATGTTGTCACTCGTGGCGTACCGCTCAATCATTTAGTTGGTCATCAGTTTCAAGTAGGAGCAGTCACACTACGCGGAATTCGCTTGTGTCATCCATGTCTACACATTGCCAACATCACCCATCACAATCTGCTCTCAGGATTAGTGAATCGTGGTGGCCTACGTGCCCAAATTCTCACAGAGGGGATCATTCGTCAGGGGGATATCATTGTTGATCTGGGAAAAGAGAATAATTGTCCTCTCCACGATTCTGCTGAGGCTGACATGCTTGATGAAGTCCTTTCTGTGAGCGGTATGTTTGTGTAGATGGTAGGGAGCATATTTTTATGAGCACAAACGAGTTTCTCGGCAACTCGCGCTTCTGGCAAGCGAACGTGAGTGCCCTCTATCTTGCGAGAGCGGCAGGCGCACCAATGATTTCACTTCACGAAGCATACCTAGTTGAAGGTCGAGGGATTGAAGGAGACCGCTACTATCTACGAACGGGAACACACTCAGATGAAGAGGACGATGAACCGAGCTATGAAGTGACGCTGATCGAATCTGAAACGATTGAAGCTATACGGCGTGAGAAGAAAAAGGACCTTGAGGCAGGAATGCCACGGCGCAACATTGTCACACAGGGCTTTGCTCTCAATCATCTGGTCCATCGCACTTTTCGGATTGGGGAGGTCATCCTGTACGGAGTAGCACTACGAGAACCTTGCCCAATCCTTGCTGATGAGACCAGTCATAGCCTTATGGTGAGCCTTATTCATCGTGGAGGACTGGGGGCACGTATTGTCCATGGCGGCATTATTCGGATTGGTGATGTCATCGAAGATATGAACGCTCGTGAAGAGCCTCGTGGTTATCAGTCAACATGACGTCGAGTGAACAAGTAGGTACAAAAAGAGAGAAAAACAAGCAATGAAAATGAATGGTTCCTATCTATTTCAAACATCGCGTGAACGAGTGTTTGCGGCTCTTCTTGATCCGGAGACGTTACAGAAAAATATTCCAGGATGCGAGCGTGCTTGGTATTCTGCCGAACATGGTCATATGAAGGTGCGCCTTGTGACGCCTGTTCCTGGTTTGGAAGGCCCCTACGATATCACCATTGATGTTCTGGAGCGCGAAGAACCGCAAACACTCGTTCTTCAAGCGGGTCGGAATGGTCGTATCGGTGGAAAGATTAAGACGGTCACACATATGACGTTTACTCCTGAGACCGGGGGTGCATTGCTCGCATATGAGACAATAGCAGACCTTGAGGGACCAGTTGCTGCCGCGAATAATCCTCTGTTTCAGAAAATGGCAAAGCATTCGCTAAAGACCTTCTTTAAGAACTTAGATACGTCCCTTATGAAAGAATAGAACAAGGTGATGGAAACACATTTTCTTAGCGATACCGATATGCGCGTGAGTCAACCAGAGCTAGGCTCTCACGAGATGATGGAAACACACTTTCTTGGTTCCACCGATATGCGCGTGAGTCAACTCGGCTTGGGCTGTCATGAAATGATCGGAGTATCTCAAGAGCGAATTGCTCGTGTCCTTCACGCGGCCCTCGACGCTGGCGTGAACGTGATTGACACTGCTGAGTGTTATGGGCAAAGTGAAGAAGCCATTGGACATACACTAGGGAACCGTCGCAGTACCTGCTATCTTTTTACAAAGTGTGGACATGCGTCTGGGTTGAATCTTCCCGATTGGCATCCGCGCTTGCTGGAACAGAGTATTGAGCGTAGCCTCAAGCGTTTACAGACAGACTATTTGGATGTGGTGCAACTTCATAGTTGTTCTGAGCAGGTACTCAAACGTGGTGAGGTAATCGAGGTGCTACAACGTGTGCGTGATGCAGGCAAAGTCCGCTATCTTGGTTATAGTGGAGACCGCAAAGGCGCACTCTATGCTGTGCAATCAGGAGCATTCGATACCTTACAAACATCGATGAACATTGCTGACCAGGAGGCCATTGATCTCACTGTGAGCAAGGCGAAAGAACGACATATGGGCATTATCGCGAAACATCCGATTGCGAATGCCGTATGGAAAACGGGACAGAGACCGAGCAATGCTCACTTACAGGTCTATTGGGAGCGACTGAACACGCTGAAATACAACTTTCTTACAAGTGACTTTCAGGACTCATTGAGCATTGCATTACGTTTCACGCTGACGGTTCCAGGAGTTGATGTTGCTATCGTGGGAACCACGAACCCTGAACACTTTCAGTCGAACGCCGCTCTCCTCTCTGCTGGACCACTCTTGCAGGAACAGTTCGAGGAAATACGTATGCGATGGAATACTATCACACGATGGCGTCACTATCTTCCGGGAGGACGAAGAGGATGGCATGGATGGGCCTAGCATCGTTTCCTCTCCTTACCACTCCAAATGTTCAAGAAGAGTTAGCTCACCATGTCTTCGACAAACCATATCCAGCCTCTTGAGTCTACGAAAAGGCCAACGCCGACTCTATGGAGCGTCGTACTCGTCAGGTGAATGCGATGCCAACCACTTGGTGGCTCGTTTATCATACTTTCCTGCACATTGTAGACGCCTCCCCACGCTGTCGGATATGGACCTGCCATCCCAATATTTTCACCACAATCGCTAAAGCCCGCAAAACCCTCGTTGGCAATTCGAGTGCATTGATTGAGTCCACTGGGGCAGGTATGGCTAAACCCGCAATGCACCATATCCCATGCATGCTGACGCGCTCCTGCCGAAAGTGTTACATTCCATGTAAAGGCATAGAGTCCACGTGCTGCGCGATCACTATTGAGAAGTCCGAACAATTGCTGCGTCAATTGTACCTCTGCTGTGGTAATCGCTGGCGGAGGGCCGTAAGGCGAGTTGCCGAGTCCGCCGCTTGGAATTGTACTCGACGGTGTAGATTGTGGTGGTGCGGTTGTAGGCGTTAGTTGCGGGTTTGTACTCGCGGTGGGAGTTGCTACTACCTGTGTTGGTACAGCAGTAGGTGATGGTTTTGAAGTTGATTTGGGTGTTGGAGTTGCTTGCTGTCGGGCAATGACTATTTGTGGTATAGCTGTTGGCAATTGGCCTGCGTTTACCTTGTTGGAAAGTAGTACTTGTGGTGGGAGGGACGAACGTCCTTGTGAACCACACGCACTTAGTAGAATAACGAACAGCAGACCAGACAAAATAAAAATCTTTTTACGCACGACAGTACAAATCCTCCAGTATGTAGCATATTACAAAATACATAGCTTATTAGGAAGATAACATATCTTCGATGTATCTCCGCATATCAACGTAAAATGTGGTACTTTTGCATGATGTATTTTGTACGCCTCTCCTAAAACCACTTTTTTGCAGTAAATAAATTTATTTCTCGAAAAGCACTCTGCTGGATGGATAGTGTGTTGCACTTGAACATATCGTTTTTTAACTTCTCCGAGTTCGTGTGCTGAGAGCCTTTACGAGAAGAGACACAAGCACAAGTTGCGTTATATACGAGGGAATGTAGTTCCCAATATTTATGAGGAGCGAGAAAAGCATGCTACCACTCGCTTCAGAGAACAAAGCTATACTTGAAGTATCCAACAGCAACACAACGAAGTCGAAGAGGCTATGAAGTCCCACTGCAAGTAGAAAACCAGTCAACAAAAGCCCAAATTGTCTCCAGCGTCCTCGCTTATATCGTAGATATCCAAGTGTAACACCGATGCAAGCGGTAAATGTCGAGTGAAGCAACCAACCAAGGAAAACTCTACCAAGAATAAGCGTAGCGAGAGAACCTTCTGGATGGTTCGCAAAATACCAGTAATTCTCTACTAAAGCAAAGCCCGCACCTACCAATACCCCATACACTATTCCATCAACCACAGTGACAAATGTATTGCGTCGAACTATAAGAAGTAGGAGTAAACCCAATCCTTTACTGCTCTCTTCAACTATGCTGGGATTAAGTGCGAGGAATGCGATATGTAAGACGTTGTTTGCTCCTTGCGCCAGAGCATCTGGTACTACTGTCTCTATGTATGTTTCTGTAAAAAAAGCTATTGGGACAGCGATACAAGCTCCCCATAGGAATGTCGCAATACGCAAGAACCAGGGTTTCGGGTCATAGCGGTTAATGAAATGAGTCAATACTAAGATTGCAATAGCTGGAACAGGAGGAATGAGCAGAGTCACAAAGATGTCTGTTGCTCCTCCTTTATTCATGAACTGAGGATGTCTCATCAGGCCATTCATGAAAATAACAAGAATCACACTGGCAAGAAGTATTGCACCTCCGATACGCGCAACGAGAAGGTTGCGGTGCCTCCTACTCCATAAGCGTGAAGTAGGCCGACGCACTAAGGCCGCCTCCAATAGACCAGCTTCCAAGCTATCGAGACGAAAAGAGTCCTGATCAACTAACTGTAGTACAGCACTTCCCACAGTAAGAATGTCGTGAAGTTGTACTGGAAAACTCTCACCCCTTGCAACGAATTGGTCATTCACACGCACACTATTTTTTTGGCTTACATTGGTAATATGCCAGCCAGATGACAAGAGCGTTAGTTTCGCATGTTCGCGAGAAATTGTAGCATTCATCAATACAAGATCATTATGCAGCCCACGCCCAATCGTTATTTCGTGACATGCAAGCAGATATGTCAGATACTCCTCAGATATACTGAGGTTTGGTGTCACAGAAGCGGTGGGACAAGTACATATCACTCGCAATGCATCATAATTCTGATTCATCATTTCTTTCTATACATATGGTATTTCTCATTCTTTACCAGCAGTCACTGTTGTCCAGATAATTTCTGACTCTTTTCATTTTTCGTAAGTACCTGTTCTTTTTCCTCGTAGTATACCATCGACTGTAGTACCTTTGACAAGGGTATCAACATCTGGTATACTGTTGAAAAACATTGACGTGTATGAAACGAGGAATACTCGGTTGACAACGCATACACCGCTTTTTGCTGTTACGTAGAAAAAAGATTTCAGTCCACACAACAATACAGAACAATGTCCCGTCTCAGTGTGAAGGAGAAGATGTACGATGAATGCTGAGCCAGATATTAGTACGTTTCGGATCGACCGTCCCGGCATTCGCAAGATTCTCGGAGACCTTGAGGCTGAGATTATGGAGATTATTTGGACGCGTCCAGTTGCTCAAGGAACGATGGTTCGAGACATCTTCGAGGTACTCTATGAACGGAGGCGGATTGCCTATACAACAGTCATGAATACGATGACGCGCTTGGCGAAGAAGCACCTACTCCGCGTTGAGAAAGAGGACCAAGCCTACATCTACTACCCAAACTTTACACAGCAGGAACTTATCTCACGTTTTATTGGACACGTTCTTGAAGATTTATTCGTCAGTTTTTCCGATGCCACACAAGAAGGAATCAATACCCTGTCAGACCGAGAGGCAGCGACAAGAGCACAACAGGTGCTTGATGACATTCAACATCGTCGAGTGATGGAGGAGGGTGAGTAGTGCATGTCCTGCTGAGCGTTTCGAGTATCTTCCTCATTGTTCTTGGGAGTTCTCTTCTTCTCCGTGTTCTCCACACTATGAAGGATTGGTCTCAACGGAGGATGATACAGCTTTGTGTTCTCGTGATGCCGAGTGTGCTTCTTGGTCTGGGTGTTGGGAGCTTACATCACTTTATTGGTCGCATCTGTCTCATAGGTGCTCCGCTTTGGGATGTCTTACTTGGAGCAGGGGTTCCTCTTGGTATGAGTATCATCGCACTTGGTGCAGTTGGGGTAGGGGTGTTACGACTCATCTTCATGAGAAAGGTTGTCGCTCGTCATGTTGTTCTTGTTGATACTCATCTTCAGGAACGTGTCAACGAATTGGCTCTACAATTACATGCTGCACCCACACGCATCTTCCTTAGCCTCTCCAATAAACCTTTAGCATTCACGAGTGGTATCTTCCGACCAACGATAGTGCTTTCAACATGGATGATTAAACATCTTGATCGACGCGAACTTGAAGCAGTTTTGGTCCATGAGCTAGAGCATGTGACACGCCATGACTACTTTGTCGTCTGGTTGTCACTGATTCTACGAGACGCCTTCTTTTACTTTCCAACATGCCATACGGCGTATCGCCAACTTCAGCATGAAAAAGAGTTCGCATGTGATGATCTCGTGGTTGATGTGACGCGAAGACCACTCGCGCTCGCAAGCGCACTTGCAAAAGTTTGGCAGAATGCGGTAGCGGAACCAACGTTTGCAACATTCGGTGCTGCACAACCTCTTATAAAAGGTGAAGAGGTGGTTCATGGACGTATCGAACGGTTACTTTCCTTATCTTCATCGACAAAGAAAATATCGGTGTCTTCTGGTGTGAATACCTTTGGCGCGAAGGCACTGGCTGCTGGAATTTTTCTTGGCGTGCAGAGTGTCAATATCATCATTGTATTAGCACTGATGGGATGCAATCCCTTAGCATTACTAGAAAAACTGTTTTGAAAAATGTTTCTTGTACGATGAAATACGTGTTTCATATGAAGAGAGGATGAGGCATTTCCATGACGTTCGTTCTGTTCGCGCTCTTTATAGTTGCCTTGATGTTCATACTGATTGGGTTCCTCCTTTCTCCAAAAATCCAGTCTTCTGTAAAGCAAAAAAGAGTATCACCCGTTCAAACATATCGTGTCTCTCCCACACGTATGAATAGACGTGTGCAGGCACGCCCATCGCAAGGTGAAGGAAGTCGTCGTGTGAAGGGGAGCAGTATACGTTCATATCCAGTGAAAAGCGTATTTGAATGGCGTCTTGGTCAACAAACTTCCTGGCTCGGTATCACCTTCATCCTGCTTTCGTTCCTCGCTTTTGGTGCTTACTCTTTGAATATGCTTCTTCCTCGTTCTACTCTTTTTGTTGACGCATTTGCGAGTCAAACGAACACAACTGCTTCGTCCACTCCAGCAACACATACTCAGCCTCAATTGTTTTCTGGCATGTCAGGAGCATCGAAAGCACTCACTCGCCTGAGCCAACTGGACGTGAATCAGTATAGTTCTTCTCAAGAGTATGACAAATGGGCATATTCGGCATGTTCGGCAGCGGCGTTAACGGAAATTTTTAATGCCTACGGTCGCCACTATCGAGTTACAGACGTTTTATCACTTGAGGCGAGTATTGGTGAAATTACTCCTGAACTGGGATTGGTAGAGCCTGTTGGCATTGATCGTACTGCTGCCCGTTTCGGATTTAAGGCTACATGGCTAAATAAACCTTCACTCGATGAGATGCTCAACGTCGCCAATACCGGAAGGCCGATTATCATAGGCTTTCCCCCTGATAGGTGGTCAGGAGGCCACATTCTCGTGACTCTTGGTGGTGATAAGAACAATGTCTATCTTGCAGATACGTCTCGCCTGAACATGAAAATTATGCCTCGTACCACGTTTCTTAAATACTGGGTGGGTTTCGCTGTTGTCGTGACGCCAAATTGATGGAGAGTGTCTTATGTTCATTCGTCATTTCAGCATTACAAGTGTATGTTTATTATTCTCTCTTCTCTTCACGGCTGCCTGTGCTCAATCACCTACTCTATCAGCGAACAAACCCAGCAGTACATCTACAGCATCTTCTGGTATGTCCAGTAGTTCACCTACAGCAATACCTACCGCGACAGCGAAACCTTTGCCAACAAACACGCCTAATGTCACACCGCAACGCTATACTGCTCAAGTAGTATTGCGAGGAGTGGGAAGACCTGATGATCTCATTTTTGATCAACAGGGACGCTTGCTCTTTAGTGATGAAACTGATGCCACTATTAGCCGAGTAAATGTTGATGGCTCAGTGACGTTACTCTTGAAAGACCCGAATGGTCCAGAAGGCTTGATCTCCCTCCCAAATGGCACGCTTATCTTCTCTGAACAAGAAGCGAATCGAATTGTCTCTCTAGCACCCGGGTCGAAAACGCCGACCGTTTTGCGTGTGCTACCGGGTATTCCAAGTACTGCAAACTGTAAGCATGGTGTAGATAATATTGCACTTGACCCTACTACGAACACGATCATCGTCCCTGATAGTCCAACAGGGAACGTATATCGTATGAGTCTGGATGGCAAAACGTTTACCCTGCTAGCATCAGGTATTGTACGACCCGTTGGCGCAGGAGTAGACACCAAAGGAACTATCTTTATCGCTGACGAATGTGGCAATGCTGTTTGGCGTATTACACCGAATGGGCAGAAAACACGTATCGGAGGCTTCGGGATGCCAGATGATGTCGTTCCCGATGGACATGGCAACTTGCTCATCATTGACCTTGCCCCCTCTATTCATTCGCTGATACGTTTAAATCTCGCGTCAGGAAAGCGTGAAACTTTGGCGAGTCAGGGGTACATTGAGCCGCAAGGTCTACTTGTGGATGTCCGTGGCAACATTTTTATCTCAGATGATTATGCAAACGTTATCATGGAGTATAAACCCGTCTAGTGAGAGAATCTGTAAAGAGATGTTTTTGTGAAAGAAGCTATGTTTAATCAAGAGAAAAAATATACGGTTCAGAAAGAGGGATAGATGAAGCATGTTCATTTCTTTCTCCACTTCTTAAGCACGTCAAGTCTTCTCTTCATGTTTGTAGCTTGCTCTCAAACATCTATAGTATCCTCTGTAGCTACACCCTTTGTTTCACTGTTGAAGCAGTCGCTGCAAAGCCAAGAATTGAGCCAAGGAGAAGGCTAATGCAAGGCGTCCAACCAATGGCAAAAATGCTTCCAATAACAAACGACATCAAATAGTTGGGACGTGTGGGATGCAATTCAAAACGCTTTTGCCAGTAGAGAAATGGTACCTTGAGAATGTCCACCAGGTGTAGTCCAATAAGGACGAGCAAGACGCCACCGATCTGGCGTAATTGGAATTGATACGCGCTCAGCAGGTTTCCCTGTGCACTTGCCGTCGCGCCGAGCGCAACGAAAGCAGTGGTGAAACCAAGTACGAACATGACCGAATGCAGAAAAGTGACAAAATGTGTTCCCGTCGTTTGAGAAACGCTTTGACCAACGAGCTGGGTCAGATAAATAGGAACCAACGGTAACATACAGGGTGAGAGAAAGGAAGCCAGTCCCGCTGCAAAGGCAACCCCAAAACTCACAAGTGATATATTCATTTTCTTGTATATCTCCTCATTCTTCTATCTCTTTTCTTCGTCTTCGCTCTGCTGTGGCATACTGTTAGGTGTGATAGAGAGGCATAACACCCAACCATGCCACAACCAGTTCAAGGTAAATGCCCGTTCTCGTGGAGCACACAATCCCGCTTTCACGCAAAGCGATTTTGCCTCTGACAAACGATAGGCTTGCACTTCCCCTGCCTCAATATGTCGTATCAGCCATTCAAGGAGTGCCCAAAGAAAAGGAGGTCCATGGCGTGCGTAATCTTCTACGACCATTTGTCCCTCTGGTGCTAGCAGTTGCCGAAGTTCCGCAAGTGCCTGTACGGGATTCGACACGTCGTGCAACGCATTCGTACATGTGATCAGGTCAAAAGAATGTGGGGTATACGGAAGATTGGCTGTTGCGTCATTGCCCAACGTTGCCTGATGTAACTGGACATGAGGCTGATTTGCCAGGGCAAGACGCGCCTGTGCTAACATATCTGCACTCGCATCTACCCCATACCCCTCCATAGCCGGGATATGTTTGAAGAGCATTTGTAGCAAAACGCCAGTCCCACATGCTACATCAAGGACACGGGGTGGACGACCTTGTTGCGAGGATATACTCTGTAACTGAGCAACATCAATCGTCGAGATAGTTTCTGCAAGCGTTCTCTCAGTGAACGAGTGCCAGCGCAGATTATAATACCGCGCATTCTGTCCTGTATAGTAACCACTCATGTCTATCACTTTCGTACTGTATCAGGCACTTGTAGGGATACAAGCATAAAGAGGGAAAAACTGATTATAAGGATTAGCACAAGAAGCTTTCGTCGTCCTGAGCGTTTCTTGAATTGTACGGATGTCGTCTGCTCTCGAGTAGTGTCCACTGTATCCTCTCATTTCTTCTAACCCATTCTATTATATCTTGCCAAGATACACATGTTTATAGTACGATTGATATAGATACTACCGACGATAGTATCATTTGAAAAGAAACGCTTCTCATAAAAAAAGGGGAATGTAAGCCTCTCATTTCTGGTTGGAGAGAGACTTTTATAGTTAAGGTCAATTATATACTCAGCAGAAGACAAGAAGCATCAGGAGATGACAGAAATGACACGTATATCTCAAGTACAGAGGAGTTCAATGAGAGATGCGGAATCGCGACATGATGTTGTCCAATTGGACACTGCAACTCAGAAAAATGGTGGGTTCACAGAATTATTGGAGAGTGTGACACAACAGATACTAGCGGTGACGTATTGGTTCGAGCCAGGCACACAAGTGAGTCCTTCCCCTGTCACAATCAGATTTTCTGGACACCGGGTCGATGTGAAAGGACGTTTACAGGCTGGTGATCGGTTCGTGCAGGACGAGACAATTGAGAAGGTTATCCCTGGAAGCGGTCCAATCTCTGTTACGGCTCGTATTAGCGGTATAAATTCCGGCGAATGGATGGTGACAGCGCAACCACAATCTCAGGAAGCTACTTCCTCTACACGTAAGTCGCGAAAACAAAAGAACGCAACTCCAATAGCTCAAGAGATGCAATCACCTCATGGGCTGTGGCACAAATGGGCACCTATTGCTGGGTCGCCTGACCCCGTAAGTACCTGTCTGCTTCCCTTCGCTCGCGTACCGGGAATTCTTCCTGGCATTTGGGGCGTGATGGTAATGATCGGCATTGTTGTCGCGCTAACACTTCAGTCTCTGGTGATTGCCCAGAAGCATCTTACACTTCACTCAGTATGGACAATAGGACTTGTCTCTATTGGGGTGGGTATCATTGGTGCAAAGACGTGGTACATTGTGTCTTATCGGCGTGAACGAAAAATAAATGGCTGGTGCATTCAAGGATTCATCCTTGGTGCAACTCTCACGACTGCAATTCTGCTCGTGGTACTCAAAGTGCCTGCCGGGACCTTTCTTGATGCGACAGCTCCAGGTTTGCTCGTTGCAATAGCTGTGGGCAGAGTGGGATGCTTCTTCGCTGGCTGCTGTGGGGGAAGACCTACAGCGTCTCGCTGGGGAGTGTGGTCATCAGATCAACGTGTGGGAATGCGCCGTATCCCGACACAGTTACTGGAATTGACACTGGCCTTGAGTTTGGGGCTGATTACGCTGGTAGTGGTATTGAGACATGGACCGGCGAATGGTGCCATCTTTGTCGCGGGATTGGCGGCTTATACGCTAGTCCGACAAGGAATTCTGTATCTACGCTCTGAGCCGCGCAAAACAAAGTGGGGTGGACCGTTCACCGCAGCCCTTTCTGGACTCATACTGATTGCAGCACTCATTTTTCTTCCACGCTAGGTACGTATTGAACATTTGGAAGTAATGACAAAGAAAGTAAGTATAATGGAAGTCGAAAACAGAGCGTCAGAAAATGCACAATTTTTTGCCATTTGCGTAGAAGCAGATGAGTGTGATATACTTGTGTAATACCCATACCCAGGGGGTAGTAAAGAAGAGGAGAAAGTACATGCAAGCTGACAAACAGGACGTGCTGAAACGTCTCAAATACATTGAGGGACATCTGAATGGTATTCGCAAAATGATTGAAGAAGATAAATATTGTGTTGATATCCTTCACCAAACGTATGCTGTGCGCAAGGCTATTGAAAAGCTAGAGGCGCTTCTTGTGGAAAACCATTTACACACCTGTGTCCCCAATGGTATCTCAGAAGGACGTGGCGAGGCCGTCATCGAGGAGCTCGTGCAACTCTACAATCTTGCGGGTAATCGCTAGTACAATGTATACGTATGAGAATGAGAATATACAATGAAACATCGACTAGGTTTCGGATTACTAGTTGTTCTGTTCATGCTTGTTTTGGCTGCATGCTCGCGCGATGGTAGTACTGCATCTAATAGCACTTCTTCGGCAAGTGCTTCTTCAGGAACTCAGAACGTACAAGTCTCACTTTCAGAGTATAAGGTTGAGTCTTCTACGACGACCTTTACAGCTGGAACACGCTACCATTTTGTGGTAACAAATAGTGGACAGACGGCTCATGAGTTTATGGTCATGCAACCTATGGATATGGGGAACATGCCGATGGATTAAATGGACAAAATGGCGTTGGCTCACATCGCAAATATCAATCCTGGTCAGAGACAAACGATTGATTATACCTTTGCTGCGTCGAGTGCAACGCAAAGTCTTGAGTTTTCTTGCCATTTACCAGGACACTACGAACAAGGAATGAAACTTCCTGTAAAAGTAAATAAATAGCGGCCGTGTTCTTTTGTAGAAGACAGAAAGATAGGGAAGAGCTTCGGCAATCGTACCGAAGCTCTTCCCTATCTTTCTGTCTTCTACAATAACTTTTTACTTAGGCTTTCCTGCGGTAGTCGTGGGTTGTTCTCCGTACCATGAAAAGGTCGGTCAGCATTGCCCTAATAAGACCTAATACAGAACAAAGGAGAATAGTGCTAAAGAATGGCGAGACACCATCCGCCTTTGGAAGAGGGGTTGAGAAAATGAGTGTATCAACCCAACTCAGAACACCAACAAGACCTACAAATGAACCGATGAATGCTCCAAGGACGGCTGCCATCTTATTTTTGACATCGCTTATCCAGTATGCTAGAAAGAGTGCCACGGGAACAGAGAGGAGAAAGCCGAAAACGGCACCGATGAAAATGGGGTCTCCTGGATTGATAATGAGTGATGGTAAGAAGTTAGACATGATAGCAATACTACCTTCTGATAATAGTTACTATATATTGCTACAGCCTTATGCTATAGCAGACGACTTAGTACATATGCAAGTATACCATATGCACTCGTACCATGTGTGCGTATAAGATAAAGGTCTTCGATAAAACTATGTAAGGTATATTTGGTGTAAGTAAGGATTGCTTTGTTTTGCGTCCTTCATCTTATGAAGGACGTACCGATTTTCTCCTTGCAATTCCCATTGTTCTATGGTATATTCATTGGTATACCCCTACCCTATGGGTAAGGGAAATATCACCATAGGAATGAGAACACCGTCATCAAGGAATTGGTGCAGTTGTATCACCTGTGCGAGAACCGCTAGTATGATTACAGTAAAGGGAGAATACTATGGCAAATCTACAAGAAACAACGCTTTCTGTTCCAGACGTAAGCTGCGAACATTGTGTAAAGACGGTGAATGGAGCATTGGGAGCACTTCCTGGTGTAGAGGCAGTCAACACCGACATTCCTACGAAGAGTGTTCACTTCCGCTATGATCCCAATCAGGTGTCGATGCAGAAGATTGAAGAAGTGCTGGATGATGCAGGGTATACTGTCTCGAAAGAAGCAGCACCTGCTCCACGAACCAGTGGAAAGCCACTCAACACGCTCTAAGTCTGGGTTTATCTCTGTCTCTCGTAAAAGCTATGTCGCTTTTCTGCACGGAAAAGCGACATAGCTTTTCCTTCTCAGAATGAATTTCGTTTGCACTTTGAAGCATACTATGGTATAGTTTTCCTGTACCCCTACCCAGGGGGTATATAAAGTCAAGCATACATATAAATGAGGAACAGCTACTTTTGCAAATGGCCGTTTAGCAACATATTTCTATTGTCATACGTGTACATATTTGAGAGCTATACGAAGGAGATACGTACCATGACCGATAATATCAGTACACACTATGCTATTGCAGCCGTGATGCTGCTTGTTGCCCTGATTCTTGGTGCGCTCGCGTTGGTTGCCAACCGTTTACGGGGGCCTTCTCCACGAGCACCTAAGCAGAATCCTCCACCCGAACATGGAGGACGAACGGGTCACAAGACGTGGGTACAATTTCGTTTACGCTACGCTGTGCTTGCCTTGCTCTTCGTCGCCTTCGACATGGAAATGGTCTTTATGTTTCCCTGGGCTGTTGCCTTTAAGGAAGTCGGCTTGGTCGCGTTCTTTGATATGTTTGTCTTCGTTGCCATCCTGACCTCAGCCATCTTTTTCGCTTGGAAGGAGGGAGCCTTTGATTGGGAACGATAAACCTATGTCAAAAACACGTCCTAGCTGGCTAAGTCGCTTGAGCCAAGACGTTCATCACTATATAGGAGTCGATGGTGGCTCAGGAGCACATCTACTTGCAGACCTTGCGGGACGAGACCCATATTTACAACAGGTCTCTTCTCCTCGTCATGCCGACTTGCTTCTCGTGATTGAGCCAATCAGTCAGAAGCTTGCACCAGCAGTGGTGATGATGGCAGAAGCACTTGCTTATCCTGCCCGTATTTTTCTTATTGGTGAGCCACGAACTGAACGTACTCTGTTGCCAGAAGCTCGTTTTGCACAGTTAGACAACCTTTTCCCCAATGCACAACGCATTGATTTCTCCTCTATTGAGCGAATTGTGGACGCGGTATTGAATGCGGAGCCGCCGTCAGAAATAAAGATTGCCGATACGTTTGAGCCAGAGGAGACAACCATTCAGCTTCCCACAAAGCAGGATCAGGAGATGGCAACAGAACTTGCTGTTCTCAGTTTCGGACCTCTGCAAGCGTTTACGGCTGGACCATTACGCCTTTTCCTTATCTGTGACGGCGAGCAAGTATTTTCTGTGCAGATGGAAACGGAATATGCTACTCGTGGCATCAACTCTGCTATCACACAAGGCGACTGGCAACAAGGACTTCTCCTCGCTCGTCAGTTTGATCCACTCGCCCCTATTGCAAGCCAGCTTGTCTATGTTGAAGCACTCGAACAACTGCAAGGATGGCAGCGACCAGCACATATCCATGCATCTCGTGCGCTTGCGCTAGTGCTTGAACGCGTACAAAATACGCTCTGGTGGCTGGTACGGTTCGCGCGTCTTCTTGCTGATTCGGTACTCTCTGAACGCTCGTATCGACTCGCACGCCAACTAGCAGAGCTATGTTCTCAACTGTGGCTGAGTCCCCCTGAAGCATGGATTTTGCCTCAATATAGTGCGTTAGGAATGCTAGGAGGCAAAAACGTTTCAGCGCAACTACAGCAGCTAACACAAAGTGCTGACGCACTACGGCAGTATGTTGAGCAAAATCGTGGTTTTGCTCTTCGTACTCGTAGTATTGGGGTTCTGACTAGAGCACAACTTAAGCAGGGCGGTATAGAACGTGGTCCTGTCTATGATGCGAGTGAACATGGACGTGGAGATGTACAAAGCAGATTGGTAACACGCCTACAAGGAGCTGTTACTGATCTTCGTTTTGCGAGCGAGGTAGTTGCCAATGTGCTCAAGCAACCATCTTCTTCTGTTCATGAGGCTGTTTGGGATATTCCTGTGGGTGAGACGACTGCAAGAGTTGTAGGACCACGAGGTGATATCGACGTACACCTTGTGCATCAAGAGACACAGGAACATGACGGACCGACGCTGGTTGAGTGGCATGGTCCATCAGCTCGGCTCGTTGCCCTGCTTCCTGAACTGCTTGTGAGGCAAAAACTTGCTGATGCGGAAGTGATTTTGGCGAGTCTCGATCTTGTGATGGCGGAGGTGGACGGATGAACACTTGTTACCATTCCTCCAACGACGCTTGCGCGTCTAGCATCGCTCAGGAGGAATGAAATGAATGTGCTTCTTACGGCTTTGGTCGTCTTGCTGGTATTACTCATCGGAACGTATTGCGTTGCTGTCATAGAGTATGTGCTCCGCTTGGGCCTTCGTCAGTTCGGAGTCGCCTTGACCTTGCCGCTTGCGAATACGTTAATGTTGCTCCGCCAAGAGGACTTGGTGCCACGCGGAGCCGACTTTTTCCTCTTTCGCTCGGCTCCATTTATCGCACTTGTTGTGGTCGCACTCGTCGCGCTTGTTCTTCCACTTGGACCACATCTGGTTGGATTTGATCCGTCAATTGGCCTCTTTTACTTTATCGTCCTCTTGAGTCCTTTTGTGGTCGCTATCATGAACGCTGGCTGGAGTCAGAATTCAAAAGAGGGCTTGTTTGCGACCTTCCGTGCAGCAGCATACTTGATTAGTTATGAAGTACCAATCGGCTTTGCTGCTATCGGTCCCGTCATGGCAGCTCAATCGCTTTCGACACAGCGCATCATAGAGGCACAAGCAGGACTCTGGTTTGTCGTCTGGCAACCGTTAGGACTCCTGATCTACCTGTTTGCTGCTCTGTTCGTGTCTTTTCGTCATCCTTTCGACACTGCACTTGCGGGAAGTGAACTTGAGGGCGGAGCGTTCGCGGAATATTCTGGGGCGCGATTGCTCCTCTTTAAGATCGCACTCGACGCGCTCTTCTTGCTCGTCATGGCGATGGGGGTTGTGCTTTTCTTTGGTGGTTGGCAAGGACCTCTCCTTCCAGGACCTATGTGGTTTGTACTCAAGACCTTCGCACTATCTGTACTGGTCCTCTGGCTGGCACGCTTTCTTCCGCGATTGAGACACGATCAGATACTCACGCTCTCCTGGAAAATCCTGTTGCCCGCCAGCCTGTTCAATATTACACTTGTTGGTATTCTCACGCTGATTGTTCCGGTTGGGAGGTAACGAATGAGTAGTGGAATGATCGAATGGCTTATTTTTCTGCCTCTTGCTCTCGTTGCTATTGTAATGGCGGCGGGCATGATTATTACCATGAGTATGTATCGGGCAGGGCTGGCACTCATGGCAAGTTTTGTTGCACTCGCTGGCATTTTTATTCTGTTGGATGCTGACTTATTAGCCGCTATTCAGATCATGATGAACGTCGGTGGCATGTTGGCGATGGTGCTGTTCATGGTTATGATGATGATGGACCCAGGCGGTGAGATGATGTGGGGCATGAAACGTGATATGCACATGCGTGGACCTGGTGCCTTCTCGATGCACATGCCGTCTGGTCCGCCTCCGCCAGAGGACGAGTCGCAGGAACGTCAGCAACAGGGCGACAAGCCACAAACATATACTTGTTCGATGCATCCTGAAATCCAACAGGACTCTCCAGGCACCTGTCCTAAATGTGGTATGACGCTCATTGCTCAAAAGAGTTCGGAGCAATCTCATCAACACATGGACATGAAGAGTCATGATATGAACTCGATGGAGATGAGCGGTCACAATATGTCCAGCATGCAGACATCCGAGAATAGTACAGACGACCAGAGCATGAACATGAGCAATTCTGCTCTGTCCGGGATGGATATGGGCGATATGAAGAAGAATGGTCATGGCATGGGGAGCATGGATATGGGTGGTCACGATATGGGCGGAATGGACATGAGCGGCATGACGCCACGTCAAAACTATGACATGATGGTAGACATGGCAATGTCCACGGCACAACTGCCCTGGGCCATTGTCATTGGCATCGTCTCCGCGATTTTACTCATTGCCCTGCTAATTCTGACGCCGTGGCCTCTTGCAGGAGCCGTACAGATACAGGACGCCTCGCGTGTCGTTGGTGAACTCCTGCTTTCACGCTATATGATTGCGTTTGAAGGTGCGGCCTTACTTATCCTAGCTGGTATTGCTGGTGCCGTCCTCCTTGCCAAACGCGAACAGGCTCCTATAAAGCAGCCGCAAACACAGCAACCTGAAAAGGATGATGATGACAAACGCATGTATACCTGCCCTATGCATCCAGAGGTACAACAACAGGGACCTGGAAAATGTCCAAAGTGTGGCATGACGCTTGTGCCTGCATCGGAAACCGTTGCAACAGGAAGTCAGAGAGGAGGTCAGTTATGAGTTGGCTTACCAGTAGCGGAGGTCCGGGATTGCTTCCCTACCTGATTCTTGGTGCGATTCTCTTTGGAATTGGAGTAGCGGGCGTCCTTTCACAACGCAACGCACTGATGGTGCTGATGAGTGTCGAGATCATTCTGAATGCTGCTATCGTGACGCTGGTGGCCTTCTGGCGTTTTGTACGTCCCAACCAGTTTGACGCACAGGTGTTTGTCATCATCATTGTCACGATTGCTGCCGTGGAGATGGCGGCAGGACTTGGCCTGGTGTTGATGGTCTTTCGGCAGCGTGGCAATGCCAATGTGGACGAAGTGAAGGAGTTGAAACAGTGATTGGCATGCAACTCTTCTGGCTCGCTCCGCTCTTCCCTCTGACCGTTTTTGTGGTGTTGGCTCTTGGCCTTTCACGTTCTGGACGGCTTGCCTCAGCCCTTGCGGTCATCGCAATGGTCGGGTCTGTAGTTGTCTCTCTGCTCGGATTGGTTGCCACCGCTCAAGGGATGAAAGCTATGGTCTCGCTCCCGTGGCTCACTGTGGGTGGCCGTGCGTTGACACTTGCGCTCTGGCTCGATCCTCTCAGCGCGCTGGTCGCTACGCTTGTCTCTGTTGTCGGACTCATTGTCTTTGTCTATGCAGTCAGCTACATGGCTGAGGATCCACGGCGTGGACGTTTCTTTGCTGAGTTCAGTCTTTTCGCGGGTTCTATGCTAACACTCGTCCTGGCTGCCGATCTTATCACGCTCTTTATCGCCTGGGAATTGGTGGGCATATGCTCCTATCTGCTCATCGGCTTCTGGTTTGAACGCGATGCACCGCCTGGAGCTGCAACCAAAGCCTTTTTTACCACGCGGCTTGCCGATCTCCTGCTGCTAGCAGGTGTGTTGCTTCTGATTGGAACTGTTGGCAGTGGGCGGATTGATATCATTCTTGTAGCCGCAACGAATGGAAAAATTGGGGCGGGATTGTTACTGTTCATTGCCTTGCTCCTCTTCGCGGGAGCGGCTGGCAAATCGGCTCAGGTTCCGTTTCAAGGATGGTTGCCCGACGCGATGGCTGGTCCAACACCCGTTTCTGCTCTTTTACATTCTGCTACCATGGTTGCGGCTGGCGTCTTTCTCGTCGCACGACTCTACCCCCTCTTTCTTGTTGCCGCTCCATCCCTTCATGTGATTGCGTGGGTCGGTGTCCTTACGTCTTTGCTTGGAGGAGGAGGAGCACTCGTAGAAATTGACCTCAAACGTACCCTCGCCTACTCGACGATGAGCCAGATCGGGTTGATGTTTGTCGGACTGGGCAGTGGAAGCCTTCTTGCTGGTGTCCTATTACTCGTTGCTCAAGCATTATACAAAGCAACGCTCTTTTTAGCGGCGGGTGCCGTAGACCGCGCAGTTGAAGAGCATACTACCTTCGATTCTATGGGCGGCTTGTTACGACGAATGCCACTCACGGCTCTCGCATTCGCGTTGAGCGCAGCCGCTCTTGCAGGTCTGCCTGTTACCCTTGCTTTACCACCAAAGGACCCCGTGCTCGTAGCAGCTTGGCTCGCGAACACACCTTTATTCTTTGCGGCACTTGTTGCAAGTTTGCTGACAGCTCTCTATAGCACACGAGCTTTTGGATTGGTCTTTCTTGGTGTCCCATCGACCACTGCACAAAAGGCTCACGAAACAACACCTGGGTTGCTCATTCCGATACTCGTTCTGGCTGTCCTTATCCCTTTCGGTCTCCTTCTCAATGCGACACTGCTTGGACAACCTCTCAGTCATTTACTCGGAGGAAGGATATCGGACGCTCCAACTGCAACGATCCTCACGCTCGCTATTGCTGTCATTGGTGTTATAAGTGGCCTATGGGCGCGTTTTGTCTGGCCTCGTGCTCTTGTTTGGCCGCCACTTCAAACGCTCAGACCTGCTTTTGCAGGAGAGTTTGGTTTCAAAGCACTCTACCGTCTCGTCGCACAAGGAGGAATAGCGATAAGCAACGTGTTGAACAGCATTGATTCTGCTGTCTTTGACACACTCAATCATGGAGCGGTGAATGCGCTCCTCACATTCATCCGCATGTGTAAAGGTATAGACCGCAGCATATTTGATGCGTTTGCGAGTGTGCTCGCAAGAGGAACAATGGCACTTGTGAGAGCAAGTGGCCGTGTTGACGTGCGTGGCTTCGATGAGGCGGTGAAAGACCTGGGACGGGATATTCTTGCGTTTGGTCAACGCGTGCGCGTTTTACAAACAGGACGCATTGAAAACTACCTTTTGCTGGTTTTTATATGGGGAATAGGTGTTGTTGCCCTTGCCGTTCTTGCAACACTTGTACGATAAGGATAGAAAAATATTATGTTAACACTTCTGATATTTTTGCCACTACTGGGGGCAGTATTGCTCTACTTTTTCCCACGCATACAGGTTCAGCGTTGGATTGCGGTTGGTACCTCTGGGCTTGTTCTCATCGTGGGCCTTGTTCTGGCTGCACTGTTCAATTGGCAACGAGGGACGCTGCAATTCGAGGAACGCGCCTCATGGATTCCCACGCTCGGTTCCAGCTATCATCTGGGCGTCGATGGCCTTTCCTTACCTTTAATTCTCTTAAGTGCGTTGCTGACCTTTTTAGTCGTGCTCTATGCATGGAAGCAGGACAAGTCGCCACGGGAATACTTCGCACTGTACCTTGTGATGGAAACAGGGCTCATCGGTTTTTTTAGTACGATGGACCTGTTACTCTTTTACGTGTTCTTCGAGATCGCGTTAGTGCCAATGTATTTTATTATCGGTATCTGGGGACATGAAGGACAACGGTTGCAGGCCGCTCTCAAGTTTTTTCTCTACACACGAGTAGGGAGCCTTGCCGTCCTCCTGTCCATTCTCGGTCTCTACTTAGGGACAAATCCGCATACCTTCGATTTACCAGCGATCATTGCTGCACGACCATTTATCGGCACGAGTGTCAGTGCATTCCTTATTCTCCTGGGTTTCCTGATTGGCTTTGGGATTAAGTTGCCTATTGTCCCTCTTCATTCGTGGCTGCCTGATGCTCATACCGAGGCACCAACGGAAGGAAGTGTTATTCTTGCAGGACTGCTCCTCAAACTGGGTGGCTATGGATTGCTACGCCTTGCCCTACCAACAGTACCAGGGGCGTTGAGTGCATGGGCAGTACCCATTGCAGCTATCGCCGTTGTTTCGGCGGTCTATGGCGCGGCAGTTGCGATGGCTCAGACCGACCTCAAACGCCTCGTTGCCTTCACGAGCATCAATCATATGGGATATGTCTTATTGGGAGTGGCCGTGGCTGGTGTCCTCTCCGCGAATCCTGCGGACCGTATGGCGGCGGCAAGCGGTGCAGCTTATCAACTGATCGCGCATGGACTCGTCACGAGTGCGCTCTTCTTCCTGGTGGGCATGTTAGCTGATCGAACGGGAACACGCGAAATCGCACGACTCTCAGGAATATGGGCGGTCTTACCTCTCTATGGCTCAATTCTTGCGTTTTCCATGTTTGCGTCCCTTGGTTTACCGGCTCTCGCTCATTTTGCTGCCGAGGTGCAGATCGTGTTGGGGACACTTGGCATCTATCGCTGGGCAGCCTTTGGGATGCTCCTGGGCATTCTCGTCACTACTGCCATGTTCCTTTGGACGTTGCAACGTGTCCTGCTAGGAAAACTTCCGCTCGAATGGGCGAAGTTGCCACAACTCAAACCGAGAGAATTGGCAACGCTTCTTCCACTCATCGTGCTGATTGTCCTGCTCGGCATTGTACCAGGTCCCCTTGTCGGTATCATCACAACTGCGTTCAGTGCTGGACCACTTGGCTTGTCAGGGCTATTGTTAGGAGGAAGGTAACATATGGGCGGAATGCAAGGCGGTATGGAGTTATGGGCGATTGTACCAGAAATGACACTTGGTATTCTGGTGCTTCTTCTGCTTCCACTTGGTGCTTATCTCCCACCAACACGGAAATTTCTTGCGACGACCATTGCTCTCATCGGACTGGGAGCGGTAGCAGTCGAGAGTCTCCTGATGCTCTCGTTTCGTACTCAACCCATCTTCATTGGGACGTATGCCGTCGATCAATTCGCGATTTACTTCAAGCTGTTTGCTGTCGTCACCACTGCCTTCGTGCTACTTGCCACCGAGAGCCATTTTCAAGGCCAACCTCACGAGGGAGAAGTACCAGCACTGCTCTTGCTGACGTGTCTGGGCATTATGGCTCTTGCGGCAAGCCAAAACTTGGCACTAATCGCGCTTTTTATTCAATTGGTGACGGTAGGTTCCTACATCTTGATAGCGATAGCGAAAGAGAGTCGTCTGGCAACGGAGGCAGCTCTCAAGATGTTTCTTTTCTCGGCTGCGGTAGGGGCTGTGATGATCTATGGCATGGTGCTGCTCTTCGGGTTGACGGGAACGCTCGACTTGCCACAACTCGCGGCAAAGCTTCCTGCGGTGCCTGTTCTTACCACAATAGCCGCCTTTGGGCTTGTTCTAGTAGGCTATGGTTTCGAGGTCACGCTTGTGCCGTTCCATACATGGGCACCCGATGCCTATCAAGGCGCACCGACTCCCATTGCAGGCTTTCTCTCAGTTGGTCCGAAAGCGGCGGGTTTGGCGGTGTTGTTACGCACGCTGTATGTTGCATTTCCGCACAATCTTGGGCATTGGGCTGAACTGATTGCGGTGTTAGCGGCAGTGACAATGACGGTTGGTAACATCTTTGCCTTACGACAAACGAGTGTAAAACGCTTACTGGCCTATTCCTCGATTGGGCAAGTTGGCTATCTCCTTGTTGGAATAGCTGCAGCCCAGCGTAGTCCATTTGCCATTTCAGGCATGCTTCTCTATCTAGCGGTCTATCTGTTTATGAATTTAGGAGCGTTCTTGGCTGTGGATGCAGTTGAGCGACAGGTAGGTTCAGATGACCTGACGAAGTTTACAGGACTGGGACGACGACTTCCACTCTCTGCGGCTGTGTTGGCTATCTGTATGCTTGCTCTAGCTGGCTTTCCACCGTTTGGGAGTTTTGTGGGAAAGGTCTTGCTCTTTAATGCGGCTCTCGGAGGTGGCTGGGTCTGGTTAGCAGTTGTAATGCTCTTGAATATCGGGATATCCCTGTTTTACTATGTTCGTGTGCTGGTGCCACTCTATTTGCGTCCCTCACAAGAGAAACTGCTTCAACGAGAACCACAACCTTTGCGTGTTGCGCTAGTACTGCTTGGTATTGGCACACTAATAAGCGGAGTTCTGCCGCAGGTATGGGTTGCGTTTGCAACACATGCTTCCTCCCTGCTCCTAATAAGTCCGTATCGCTGAGAAAACTACGTATCAAATGCAATACGCTATCATCATACTTATGGTGAAGGTGTAATTCTTGTTGTTTTCCACCGGGATGGGAGGAGCGATGATGAGTCACCAACTGGTCATAAGCATGAAGAGTGAGCAAGTTTTCGGACTGAGTGTGAGCAATTTGTCTTGTTTGACGAAAGAGCATAGGAGATTCGTGGTCAATCCTAAAAACGTTTCCTATGAACACACGGTTCACGAGCGTAATGCTCAACTGCTCACACTTTCTGTACTCGTTGTACAACTCCCATCACTCCAACTCCCTTTTTCACCTGTTTTTAGGATCGCAATCTTTGAGAGACGACGTTTCGCATAGGAGTGTTCACAGCTAGGACAAGTAACCTCATCAGCTTTGTCGTAACTCACCAAACGCTCAAACACGATGAGGCACTGTGGACAATGGTAATCATAAAATGGCATCTCTATTCTCCTATTTTGCCTACTTACACTTCCTGCTCTTGAGTATGTGAGGGCGTTTCCATGCCGAGTTCATGAGCTTTTACCGCGAAATGGCGGCGCACACCTGCACAAACGACATCACAAAGTGCTATGACACTTTCATCGGCTATTGTATAGTAGATGCTCGTCCCCACCTTACGACGACTGACAATGCCGCCTTGTGCAAGCGCAGTAAGATGTTTGGAGATATTAGGCTGACTTGCTCCCACAAACGTTCCCAATTCTCCTACACTTCGCTCACCAGAAACAAGAACTGCCAGAATTTTCAGCCGTAGTGGTTCACCAAGGAGGCGGAAGCGAGCTGCAACGTGTTCAAGGAGTGGCTCAATCTCCCCCTGCTGTTCTTGCTGGCGATCATACCACTGTCGCAAAAAGGGAACTTGCTCTTCTTTCGACTCTCTGGATGCTTTCTGATGCTCTATTGCCATATGACTTCTTCCTTTCCAAAAACGTGAAGCTTGTCTTTTGTACATACCCTCTTGACTTTTTTCATTTATGCTTATATGCTTATAGAGTAATGTATTAGTATGTACTTTGTCAAGGGTATCTGGACAACAGAAAGAGAGATTTATTATGTTTGCAAAACTGTTTGGCAAGAATCCTGTCCCCTCTGTTAATGCACAAGAGGCATGGACACAGCTTTCCGAAAAGGGAACAAATGCGATGCTACTAGATGTTCGAGAACCGTATGAGTATAGAGGCGGTCATGCAAGAAGAGCGAAGAATATTCCTTTGAGTCAGATTCAACAACGAGTCAATGAGATTCCACGCGACCACAAAGTATTTCTTATCTGTCAGAGTGGTCACAGGAGCATGCAAGCTGCAACCTTTCTTCATCAACAGGGATTCGAGAACGTGGTGAATGTTACTGGTGGGACCTCTCTTTGGCGTCTGCACCAGTTGCCAATGGAATAAAAGGGTCAAGGGACCATAGTGGCATCTCAGGGCGTAAGTTACACACACGAAACATGATAAAGAAGTTGAGTGAGGATGCAGAGCACGCTGCTTTGACAAGAAAGGAATATGAAGATGTTGTTACATCTCTTTTACAATGAGCCGCTGGCTCAGGCAAGCTATATCGTCGGTTGCCAAGCAACAGGAGAGGCTCTAGTTCTTGATCCAAATCGCTCTCTTGACCAATACATCGAGTTTGCACAGGCAAAAGGTTTACGCATCACTGCAATAACCGAAACCCATATCCACGCGGATTTTGTCTCCGGCTCACATGAACTGGCCCATCGCACTGGCGCACAACTCTATCTTTCTGATATGGGGCCAGCAGAATGGAAATATGCCTATGCAACGGAAGCAAGAGTCACCTTGCTGAAGGATAAAGAGACCTTTCACGTTGGCAATATTCTGGTTCAGGCTGTGTCTACTCCTGGTCATACACCAGAACACCTGTCCTTCCTGACTACTGACACTGCCACTGCCAACCAGCCAATTGGCCTGTTTACCGGTGATTTCATCTTCGTCGGCGATGTTGGGCGTCCCGATCTTCTAGAGCGTGTTGCCAGTATGCAAGGAACGATGGAGCAAGGGGCACGCCAGTTGTTTCGTTCATTACAGTTGACGTATGAACTGTCTGACTACGTGCAAATCTGGCCTGGTCATGGTGCTGGCAGTGCCTGTGGTCGCGCTTTGGGGGCAATTCCGCAAACCACAATAGGCTATGAGCATCGCTTTAACTGGGCGTTTGCTATCGAAGATGAAAAAGCGTTCATTCCAGCAGTACTCGCTGGACAACCTGAGCCTCCCTCCTACTTTTCTCAGATGAAACGCATGAATAAGAATGGTCCACCCTCACTAGACAAGTATCCGGTATCGGCAGTGCAGAGCCTGCAACAGTTCCGAGAGTATCTGGCTGAGCAGGTACGAGTCGTCGATACTCGCCCTGCAGCCGAGTACGCTGCTGGTCACATCCCTAACACAATCAATATTCCCTTGAATGATTCATTCATTACCTGGGCAGGTTGGCTCCTGTCATACGAACATCCATTTCTTCTCATTGCCGATCCTATCGAGGCGCTTGAAGCACAACGAAAATTGCAGTTGATAGGGCTGGATCAGATAGCAGGCTACTTGCCAATCGCAGGTATTCAGCAATGGAAAGACGTGGACTTGTCATTAGAACAACTGCGGACGGTGGACGCAAAGACACTGTATCAGTCTATACAGCAAGAGCATCTCCCTGTTATTGATGTGCGCGGAGCCAACGAATATGCTCTAGGACACGTAAAGGGGGCGATCAATATCCCTCTGGGCTATCTTGAGAAACAAGCCCACAAACTCCCACCTCTACAAGAATTTGTCCTTTACTGTCAGTCGGGGAGCCGCTCAGCGATTGCGGCTAGTATCTTAGCGAACCGTGGATTCAACCAGCAGATCAATATGGCAGGTGGCTATGTTGCTTGGGAGCAAGCTGGCTTCCCAGTAGAAAAAGATCAATTGGTAGGCACGCATGTGGACGAATCATTGGAGGAGAAAACGAGTAGTCAAAAGATGTGATGACTACTTGTTTTCTATCTGGAGGAGAAGAAATCATAATGAACCCATGGACAGTATTACTCCTGTTACTACTTGGAGCAGTGATTGGACTAGCACTCGGAGCTTTGGGAGGTGGTGGTTCTATTCTCACTATTCCTATTCTCGTCTACGTTGTACACATGAATACTCATACTGCGGTGATAGCCTCTCTCATCATTGTTGGCCTCAATGCCTTGCTTGGGATGATCTTACATTATCGGGTCGGACATGTCCAGGTAAAAAAAGCCCTGCTCTTTGGGGCATACGGGCTAGTGGCCTCCTATATTGGCGCACGCATCTCATCTCTCCTTCCTGGGCCTGTGCTCCTCGTTCTCTTTGGGGTCTTGATGGTGATTATTGCGGTGATGATGCTGCGCCCGAAAAAATCGATACAACAAGGGCAAAGACAACGTTGGTGGATGAGTTTGCTTGGTGGAATAGGTGTTGGCTTTCTGACGGGCTTTCTCGGAGTCGGGGGTGGTTTTTTACTTGTTCCAGCACTGGTTCTCTTTTTGGGTATGACCATGCAAGATGCAGTAGGTTCTTCGCTTCTAGTGATTGCGATGAATAGTGCATCAGGTCTGCTCGGACACCTAAATGGTGGACCCCTGCCGTGGACGCAAATCGTTTTCTTCTCTGTCGCGGGTCTAGCAGGATTACTGCTTGGCACCCATATCACGAAAAGGCTTCCTGCTCAACAGTTGAGCCAGTTGTTCGCAATTTTTGTGTTGGCACTAGCTGCTGTTGTGCTCACGATAAATATCCCGCTTGCTTGGCACGCTCTGTTATCTTTTTCTTAGCGTTGCTTTTCGTCGTTTCATTCATACTCAAAGGCTAAGCAAAATGAAGCCGATGCAAATCACTTGGACAAAAATCTCCTACAATGACGATGATGGCTTACTCCTCTTGAAGTAAGGCTTCTTGAGGAAGTGGCCTCCGTAGCAGTCGTAGAAATGATTGTGGCATATATGCAAAGAGCAGGTGTTTCACAGCAAGAGAGAATTTGCTTTCCTCCGTCATGAATTTACCTATCGAGCGTGATTTCTCTTGTGCCTGAGTAATAGTTGGGCGCATCTTCTCTTCGTAACGTGCAAATGCCTCAGAGTAAGAGGCGGCGTGGGCAAGTTCTTGTGCTAACACATATGCCCCCAACATGGCCTTACTTCCACCAATACCTAGTATTGGAGTTGTCGCATGTGCTGCGTCACCAAGTAAAACGCCACGTCCCTGATACCAGTGGGGAATAATAACCTGTGCCAAGTCATCATAGTAAATGATTGAGGAATCTTGAATGGCATGAATCACTGCTTGTATCTCATGAGGAGCGGAGACAAAACGTTTGGTGAGAACATCCTTGATATTTCCTGCTACGAGATGCTTCTTTGGTTCCACACGATAGAGAAAGATTGCCCCAACTGCACTCTCCGATAAAACAGGAAGACTTACATAACTACCGGGCAGGTACCATTCATTCAAGGAGGCCAATGGAAGTTGTAAATCACTGACAACTCCACTCACATTCTCAAGTATGAAAGTCATTGCCCGTAATCCCAAATAACGAGGTGTGGAAGTGTCAAATAGCAGAGAACGGACCGTCGAGTGAATGCCGTCGGCTCCTACGATGAGATCATACCTTTCCTGCGAGCCATCGGTAAATGTCACGTCTACACCATCTGAGGTCTCATTGAATGCCTGTAACCCTTTCTGAAACTGAACTGGAATATGCTTTCCCACTGTCTCATACAAGACATCAAGCCAATCAGAGCGACGTATTTGCAATACCTCCCGTTGAACTTGCAACGATGACTTCAGTTCAAGTGTCCGTAGAACATGGTTATGGCTATCATGGATAATTTGTTGTCGTAGATGTAAGCTTTTTTGTCGCAACGCGTCAATAATATTCATGCGCTCAGCTACCCCAAACCCATCTTCTCGGAGGACCGCAATCGATCCTATCGGACGAAATTTCGCTACCTTCTCAATGACTGTTACCTGAACACCATATTCTTGTAACCAATATGCCAGCGTGAGACCAGCAATGCCACTTCCTACAATCAAAACACGCATAGTTTACTCCTCTGTTCTCAATCTATATCTTTATTTTAAACCCCTACCCATAGGGTATGGATAAAATTACTATAACATGAGATGATATTGTACGCAAGACAATTGAACGTGTTCTTCCTTTTCGTGTTTCATTTGACACCCTTGACACGATAGTTTATACTATAAATATACCCCTCCCAGGGGGGTAAGGTGATGTCAAACCGAAAACAAGAGGTGACTAACGATGGCGACAGAAGCCAAACATTCTATAGAACAGTATACAGAGAGTTCTCAAGAGCAAGCACAGGAGAGGGAGAGTCGAGCAACCTTCGCCCTTGAAGGGATGACCTGCGCTTCTTGTGCGATGCGGATTGAGAAGGGTCTCAAAAAGGTGCCAGGAGTAGCAGATGCACAGGTCAATCTTGCCACTGAGCAAGCAACCGTAACCTATAATGCGACTCAAACAGGGCCTGAGCAGATGGTACAGAAGGTTGAGGCTGTAGGATATAAAGCCATTCCACTCATCATACCTACTCCTAAGCCAGTCGAGCCACAGGCGCAAGAAGCTCATACGACACTTGTGCTTGAAGGGATGACCTGTGCCTCTTGCGCGATGCGTATCGAGAAGGGCTTGAAAAAAGTGCCTGGGGTGATAGATGCACAGGTCAATCTTGCCACCGAGCGTGGAACCGTGACGTACAATCCCGAACAGACGGGGTTAGAGCAGATGGTGCAGAAGGTCGAGGCAGTTGGCTATAAGGCAACGCCAGTTGAGCAACTAGTACAAAGAGTCACGGAGGTCAGAGAGAGTAGTACTACCAGCTTCACCTCTCTCGGGACGCAACAAGAAGATGAGCGGAACGCACGTAAGGCGGCGGAAATTGTGCGGAAGCGCAATCTTTTGATGCTGGGTATTGCCCTCTCACTTCCTGTCGTGATCTTAGGCATGTTCTTCATGAACCGTTTTCCAGGTGAAAACGTCCTTCTGCTTGTCTTAACGACGCCAATCTGGGCAGTCGTGGGATGGGAGTTCCATCGAGGCGCACTCAAGACGCTGCGCCACGCTAGTGCGAATATGGATACGCTCGTTTCGCTTGGCTCGACGGCAGCGTATGTGCTGAGTGTTGTGGCGACTTTCTTTCCAAACATCGTTGGTGGCGTCACTTTCTACGATACCACTGCACTCATCGTGACCCTGATCTTCCTGGGCAAATATCTGGAAGCACGCGCGAAGGGACAGACAAACGACGCTATCAAGAAGTTAGTTGGCTTACAAGCTCGTACCGCTCATGTGCTACGAGCTGGGCAAGAGATCGAACTGCCAATTGAACAGGTGCAGGTTGGCGATGAACTGGTTGTGCGTCCCGGTGAGAAGATTCCGGTCGATGGCAAGGTGCTTTCCGGTTTCTCTTCGGTTGACGAGTCGATGATTACAGGTGAAAGCTTTCCTGTTGACAAAGGCGAGGGTGATGCACTTATCGGTGCAACAGTGAACCAGCGTGGACTGCTCCATGTGCAGGCAACAAAAGTCGGGGCGGATACAGTTCTGGCAAGCATCGTGCGGATGGTTGAGCAGGCTCAAGGATCGAAAGCACCTATTCAGCGTCTGGCTGATACCATCTCTAGCATCTTTGTGCCGACGGTGTTGGTCATTGCGTCACTCACCTTTATCGTATGGACTGTTCTAACCAACGTCTTTCATATTGGTGTGCAAACGGCGAATATGATGAGCGCAAGCAATCCGTGGATTATTGCGATTGTGGCTGCCGTTGCGGTGTTAGTTGTCGCCTGTCCGTGTGCGCTTGGACTTGCAACGCCAACCGCGATTATGGTTGGAACGGGCAAAGGAGCCGAGCAAGGGATTCTGATCAAAGGTGGCGAAAGCCTGGAGCGTATTCAAGCGGTGCGAGCTGTCCTGCTTGATAAAACAGGCACGATCACCAAAGGAAAGCCTGAACTCACTGATGTGATCGCCATTGCAAGCGAACAGGCAGATGAGATGTTGCGTCTGACAGCAGAGGCTGAGCAAGGGTCTGAACATCCACTCGCGACTGCTATCGTTGAGGGTGCGAAAGCACGTGGCTTAGCAGTGAACACCTATCCCGAACGCTTTACAGCCCTTGCCGGGCGTGGCTTGGAAGCGAGAGTAGAAGGTCATGACGTCCTGATTGGCACGAGAATGCTGCTTCGTGAGCGTGCTCTCGACTCCGCTGCTTTAGAGGAACAACTCAAAGCATTGGAAGAGCAAGGCAAGACGGCGATGCTCGTGGTGCTCGATGGGATGTTGGCAGGAGCGGTTGCGGTCGCGGATACCGTGAAAGTTGGTTCAGCAGAAGCGATTCAGCAACTGCACAAACAGGGCTTAACGGTCTGGATGATTACGGGTGACAATCGACGGACCGCGCAAGCGATTGCATCTCAAGTCGGCATCGCGTCAGAGCATGTGCTGGCAGAGGTTCTGCCAGAAGACAAAGCGAATCAGGTGAAGCATTTACAGGAGCAAGGGCTTGTGGTAGCATTTGCCGGTGATGGCATTAACGATGCGCCAGCATTGGTTCAGGCCGATGCAGGCATCGCGATGGGAACAGGGACCGATGTGGCAATGGAGGCGTCCGACATTACGCTAGTCAAGGGCAATTTGAAGAGTATTGCGACTGCACTGGCTCTTTCACGGGCGACACTACGTACTATCAAACAAAATCTCTTTTGGGCGTTTGCCTACAATGTAGTCTTGATTCCGATAGCAATTCTCTCGCCTTTGATTCCGGTCTTACGAGAGAATGCCCCAATCTTTGCAGCGGCAGCAATGGCACTCTCCTCAGTTACCGTTGTTAGTAATTCTCTTCGTCTGCGACGGTTCGGTCGATAAGTATTCAATACAGGTTCTCTCAAAGGTGACAGAGAAAAAGCGATGTGTGAAACCAATTTATTATTGAATTGTTTACCAAATGCATTTTTTGTGTTTTTAGT
>CAXUHF010000001.1:137356-177530 GCA_964250765.1 uncultured Ktedonobacteraceae bacterium
TGGTTACCTTTAAAATGGTTTGTGTTAAGAATTTTTTTTTATATTTGTTAAACACATCGCTTTTTCTCTGTCTTCTGATTGTCCTATGAGGAGGTGATATATCATAAGGAGTTATTTCGCTAGGACGACAAGCTTCCATCCTCCAAATATCCGAACAGCCACATCCTTATTGATGAGATATAGAAGGCTTCCTGGAAGCCTTTGGAAACCTCTTTTCAGCAATTTGAGTACCTTGATCAGCAGCTTCCTGGGATGAGTTTTGATGGTACTCCATGACGTCGTCTCTAATGGTTGCCGTTTGTAAAAGCAATCGATCACTTCGTAGCCATTGTCCCGCAATGTCTCGAGAATAACATCTTTAGTGAAGAAGTGAAGGTGTCCCGTCGCATGACGGAAGTCAATGAGTTCGTTCCGCAGCACGGAGACCACAGAGATATCGAGCGGAAGTTGCAATATTTTGTATTCACTTCTTGACTTGATATCTCTCAGCACCTGGAAGATGTTCTCAAAGTGTTCAAGAACATCGACGAGTAAAAGAAGATCGAAATGTGCATCATCCTCTTGAAGAAAATCTGCTAAGCGGAAATGTAGCTGCTCATTTTCTCGCGTTTTGGCAAGATCGATAGCTTGAGACGCAATATCGTATCCTACGAATGTACAATCATCGTTCATCTGTTGCTGCATGAGCCTAAGAATTTCTCCAGCACCACATCCTACCTCACAGATCGTCTGTGGAGTGAGATGATTGCGCTCCATCATCTCGAGTATCCCCTTTGTCTTCCATGGGGAGGCGTCAACATGCCATCCTGGATTTTTTATCAGATATTCGTTGCTTGTATAAAAGGCTTCTACAACCATAAAATGTGCATCTCCTTGTAGCATCTTACTGTTTTGCGGCTTTATCCCAAATTATCAAATAGAGAGTATATTCAATAATGTTCTACTATCATAGATGGTACTGTGAACGCTAAGGGAAAAAGGTATCTTAACAAGTAGAGAACCGGTGTTACTTTTGCTAAAAAGTAAAGATAACTTTACCCCTTCTAGGAATTGAAAGGGTAAAGTTTATGAAAAACCGATCTTAACGACTCAGAAAAAGGTATGTACTTCGCTACACGGTAATTGTACCATCGGCATTTACTCGTACCGTAACGGGAGCAAGCGGAGTAGCTGCAGGTCCCTGTAGCACTGCTGCATTGTTCGCGGGATCGAAGATGGCACCATGCGCAGGACAGACGAGCTTATGCGTTACCGGATCATAATTGACTGCAACACCTTGATGAGTACATGCTCGCTCGTAGGCGACAAATTTCCCGTTGGGGAGATGTATTAAAAGACTTGGTTTCCCATCGCTCGGATTAAGGAAACCCATTGATTCGTTGCTGCCTAAATCCGTTGTCCCGACGACAGTACCAGCATGACTTTGAGGCGTATTTTGTGTTGGTGTGCCCCCGTTTCCCATACCTCCCATTTGTGACCCGTTCCCATTGGTAGTTGTAGTACTGACCGCTGAGGACAGAGAAGAAGTGGTGGAAGGGATGAGATGCAGAAGGTTCATCCTTACAGCTAACCCTACACCAACGGCGGCAACGCTTCCTCCAGCAAGGAGGGCAACAACTTTCCGACGACCTACATTGCGTGATCGCTTTGTAGAACGTCGAGAACGCTTTGTTGACTGTGATGCAGAATGCGAGCCACTTTGCTCTGCGTGCAAAGCTTTGGTGCTAGATACATTTTGAGCTTGTTCCGACTGCTTTGTAAGGTATGCTGCAAATGGATCAGAAGGTGTTTGAATCCACCAATCAGGCGTCTTCATTGTGTCAGTGTCTTTTGTCGTAGGCTCAGGGGGGATACTTTGTATTGGTAAGCGTTGTATCGTCGGCTGTACGGGAGCATTTATTGCTACTGGCTGCACACGAGGCTCTACTGGAGCCGTATGAGATGTTGCTGAGGGTGGTAATGCATTCATCTGTTTCCCAGTAATAGAAACAGCATTGATCTTACCTGTAACAACGGGAGGTAGAAGTTGCCAGGGACCAGTAGAAATATTCTCTTCTCGTGTACCTGGTACGCTCCCATTCACACTCGCCTTGCTAGGCGTATTCAGCGTAGACGATATACTGCTGTTGTGATGAGACTCAGTTTGGCTTATCTCACCTCTACACGTTTGGGCAAAGGCTTCGACGAACTCTCCCACATGTTGAAAACGTTGGTCAGGATCGCGTGCGAGCGCATGATTGACCACAAGTTCCATTGCGATGGGAATGTCGGGCCTTATTTGATGAAGAGAAGGCAATGGACGCTGTACATGCTGCATAGCAGTATCAAGTGGAGATGAGCTAGTAAACAGAGGTTTTCCACTCAGCAATTCAAAGAGCATAGCTCCGATTCCATAAATATCTGAGCGTTGGTCAACGGGTTGCCCTTGCACTATCTCGGGAGCGATAGAGGTTGGTGCATAGAGGAAAGTGTCAGCAATATTTAAAAGATGGCCGTAGGACTTGTCAATTGGCTTTATACCACGCTGCTGTAATATACTAGCGAGTCCAAAGCCTGCAACTACGAATGTTTCGTTGCTTTGGAAGAGGATATTTGAGAGCTTGAGCGTCCCATGAACTATTCCTTTGCGATGAGCATATCCTACTCCTGCAGCGACTTGCTCTAAGATATGTAGGGCATAACTTGGAGCGTAGTACCCTTGACGTTGGAGAAGATCGGCGAGCGACCCGTTCGTCATGTAAGGCGTGATGAGGTAGGAATAGCCAAATTTCTCACCATACCCGATAACGGGTAAAAGATTACGATGCTTGAGAGTCGTTAATGCCGATGCTTCATGTGCAAAACGTTGCTGGAATCGAGTACGTGCTTCGCTTGAGAAATGTTCTGGTAGGTAAAATGTCGTTAACGCAACGACCTCTTGCTGCATAGGGTGTTGAGCTAGGTAAACAGCATTCAGGCGACTACGCCCTAGAAGACTTCTTACAACGTAGTTGTCTATAGTTTGTCCAACGAGTTGCTCTGTTGAAAGTGTTTGCATAAACTTCCCCTTTACGTGGTTTTCTTTCATGGGAAATCCTACACCTTTGTATCAACACATTTCAATATGCTACGCTCGCCGATAGTACTACTGTATACATAGTGGTAAAGATGCAATGTATAGCTCAAACAATAAACATGCTTTGAGTGTGATCATGTAACGTAGCACATTATTGTGGTTCAATCATGATAAAAGTAGTTATCAATGCCCATGAAGGGGTACTTTCCTACCATTGTAGTTGTCATTAAGCAGATGTTTCTATTGAAGCATGGTACTATCAAAGATAGTAGATTATGTGCAAGGGAAAAGCACGAAAGATACATATCACTTTCACAGAGCGAACAGAGAAAGCCTTTACTTTTAAAGGGTAGATGTCAAACTCATATTTTATGAACAATGCTCTTTCTTTTGCTTACATAGTGGTAGAAATATGCAGATGAAAAAGGCGTGGGAATAGAGCAACGTCAATTTAAAGAAAGAGAATTATGGAAGATAGTAAGCAACACTCCTCGGTAACACGTCGAGAGCTTTTAAGATATGCAGGGCTTGGAGCAGGCACTTTGGCTCTAAGCAGTTGTACTTTGTGGCCCATCGGAGCCACGAATACACACACCTTGCCACCATTTCCACATGCAGCAAGCACTGACCGGATTCGAGCCTATACGTTAGAAGCGAACTATGCCACCGTGACACTAGATGGGCAAAATGTCTTAACATGGGCTTACAATAAAGCTCCGCTTGGACCAGAAATCAGGCTTACAGAGGGTGACACGCTGCGTGTAAAGGTAAAAAACCGCTTACCACAGGATACTACCGTTCACTGGCACGGTGTGCCACTTGTCAATGCGATGGATGGCGTTCCCGATGTGACGCAAAAGCCAATTACGCCAGGACAAGACTTCATCTACAACTTCGTCGCTCCCACAGCAGGAACCTATTTTTACCACTCTCATGTAGGGTTACAGCAGGACCGTGCATTGTATGGAGCACTTATCATTGACTCGGCAACGGAAGCAAAGAACTATGACCATGACTTTGTTCTCGTGCTGGATGACTGGCTCGACGGTATGCCTGGAACGCCAGAGGATGCGATGAAACGCTTAATCGCTGGTGGGGATAGAATGGGAGGTATGAGTGGTGGAAATATGGGCGGCATGAGTGGAATGAACTCAATGCCGATGCCGCCGGATATTGTGTATCCACTCTACCTCATTAATGGGAAATCAAGCGACAATCCAATGGAAATGCAACTAAGTAAAGGTCAAAAAGCACGTATTCGTCTTATAAACGCTTCAAGTTCTACTATCTTTCGTATTGCATTACAAGGGCATCGTATGACCGTGACGCATACCGATGGACAACCAGTGGAGCCTGTAGAAGTTGACGCGATACGCATTGGTATGGGGGAACGCTATGATGTTCTAGTTTCTGCAAACAATCCTGGCGTTTGGCAATTTGCTGCTGATGTGGAAGGAACAAAAAGTATGGTACGTGCGGTCTTACGCTATAAGGGAAGTATGGCACCTTTGCCACCAATTACATATCAGCCTCAAGAACTGATGGGCCAACTGTTGACCTATAAAATGCTAAAGGCTGCACCAAGTCTCGTTGTTCCTCCCAGCGATGATCCAGACATAACAATGCCAATACAGTTAAGCGGCGGCATGGGACAGTACGTGTGGAAAATGAACGACAAGGTTTTAGCGCAAGCAGAGAAGATTCAGGTGGAACGTAATCGTTTGGTTCGTTTTCAATTTGAGAGCAAAAGTATGATGCCTCATCCAATGCACCTGCACGGACACTTCTTTCAACTAGATAATGGAACGGGACGTGGACCATTGAAGGATACAGTACTGGTGGATCCGATGCAAAAGCTCACCGTGAACTGGATTTCAGACAATCCAGGCTCTTGGGCTTTCCACTGTCATAATCGCTATCATGAGGAAGCGGGTATGATGCGTATTGTGACTGTGAGCTAAAAGAGAAAGAGGGTGTATGAGAGTTGTTGAGTCACCGAGAGCAGTCTCAATCATGGCTATTGCCGCCCATCCTGATGACATCGAGAGTTGGTGTGCTGGAACGCTTGTGCAAGCCATTGATCAGGGAGCAGTAGTCCGATTGCTTCTGGTAACATCGGGAGAACATGGAACAGATGATCGTGCAGTGAAAGCATCTGAGGTTGCTACCCGCCGAGAAGAAGAGGCACGAAAGGCGGCGGAGATTCTTGGTATTACAGAGGTTGTGTTTTTACGTTATCCAGATGGAGATGTGGAGGATACGTATACATTACGAGCCGATCTTGTAGAATGGATTCGTCGTTGGCAACCATCGGTCCTCTTTACTCATGATCCAGAGTACCCGTATCCGACCTACCTTTGCCACCGAGATCATCGTATCGTTGGTCGCGTAGCTCTCGATGCGGTCTACCCGTTAGCGCGTGATCACTTAGCGTTTGAGGAGCAAGTGCAAGCGGGGCTGAGTCCACATAAGGTCGGTGAGGTCTGGTTATTTGCCAGTAACAATGTCAATATCTATGTAGAAATCACTCTTGGATTTGAGAGGAAGCTCGCCGCGCGACTTGCTCACGAAAGTCAGACACCCGATCCTGTTGCGCTCTCTGTAGGCTGGAGAGCACGTTCAGCATCTATTGGCGAAACTGCTAATCTCGCACTTGCTGAGGCATTTACACAACTTCAACTTGATTAAGTGAAATGCGGAATGTTACAACATCTTCAAGAAGAACATATGTCATCAATGATAGTGGCTTTACGCTACAGCATAGAGCCACTATCAAGCCTTTTGTGGTCGAAAAGAGGACGCCGTTTATGCGTTAAACCACTGTTTTTTCCAAGTACTCATTTGCTGTATCTCGCCTGTTTGAGCTTGAATAATGTTTTGGCTCAATGTTACCAACTCAGAACGTTGTGTTTTTTGAGGAACAAGTTTTGCCATGCTTACTGCTTGCTGATGGTGCATCGTCATTTGATCGAGAAACAACTTATCAAAACCTGCATCCTTCGCGTTCTTTAGTTGGTCCATTCCACCCATCATATCCATCATTCCCGGTGCGTCCATCGAGTTTGTATATGGTTTTTCATTATACCACTGGGCCAACCATGTCGTCATTTGACCGATTTCTTTGGTTTGAGCCGAGATAATATTTTGTGCGAGTGTATTTAATTCGGGACGTTTCGTATGAGTAGGAACAAGCGTTGCCATCTCAAGAGCAGTTTGGTGGTGAGCAATCATATCTTGCATGAATTTCACTTCAAAATCTTTGCCGCTCAAACTCTGGAGACTCGTGGTCATTGCATCGCTTGTAGGGGTTCCTGTGGACATGCCTGGCATATTCGCTGGCATCGTTGCCTGACTTCCACTCGAAGAACTGGTGGATGTAGTGCTTCCACATGCTACTAGGACAACTGTAAAAAGGAAACTGGTGATCAGTGTGAAGAGAAAACGTGTGTTCACGTAAGAAACTTCTTTCTTAGCTAAAGGAGAATACAATCGTGGAATTTCCACGAATTGCCCTGCAATCTGTGTTATCAAAAGGTATCAACAGGAATGGCAGGTGTTCTGTAATTGTTCTTGCAACTTGACACGTTGCTCATGTGACGACTTTTGCATAACCAAATACCACTGTCGATAGTACCTAAAAAGATTGTAGTGCTACTTTTGTATCTCGTCAAGAGGGTGAGGGATACGTTCCTGTTCATAAGCTGCTAAAATTGATGTACATGGAAAAAGAATGCCAAATCCTAACGCTCTAAGAAGAGCTGTTATTGCAGGAGCGTTCCCGTTAGGTTCATACGTTTGGTGTCCACTCGAGATATTGGTGAGACCTTGTTCATGTCGCATGAGTATGACTAGAGTGCTGGTCAAGTAGTCGAGAAAGAACGGGAATAGCCTGATGCTCACGAAAAAAGAGTACCTTGACCCGGGGTTGTGACATGCGAGAAATCATTGCCAGGTACTCGCCTCCTTGAAAAGTGCCGAGGCAAGCAGAGAGCTACGCGTGGCGATTTCTCTAGGAGGATACGGTCTTCCATGCTCAAGCCACCAAGTGATGGCTTCCACAAACATCGCGGATACGAGGTCTGGGACAAACTCATCTGAGAAGGTGTGGATGAGGTGAGCCGTGTTTGCGTCCGGTCTGTGAGGAAGGTGTCCACGCTCTTTGACGAGACCGGCCAGAGACGCACGCATCTTCCTCACAAACCAGGGGCTGCCTTTCTTGCCAAGCAGTGCTCGATAGAGCCGTTCATAGTGAGCGATATGCTCGAAGAACGTCACCCAGACTTCCGCGGGATGTTCCGGCCCCAACTCTCCAACCGCACTCAGCAAGGCACTTATGGCTTCTTCAAAGATTTGCTCCACCAAATCATATTTATCTTGATACATGCGATAGAAGGCAGCCCGACTCACCATCGCACGCGAGGTCAATTCGCCAATGGTGAGTGCCTCGAAGCCTCGCTCCTCGATCAACTCAATCAGTGCCTCCCGCAATAACTTCTGCGTCCGTCTGAGACGGAGATTCTTCCCTTGCTGAGTCATTGTGCGCTCCTTGTCTCAATTAAGACACATCTTCTCACTTGATCCTTGTTTTTGTGTGCTCCTGCAACTACACTTAGAATCAGATAGGAGGAGTACTCATCTGAGACAGTATGTCTCAACTCAATCAACCTGTCAATATTCCAACTTGCCCTATTGGAGATAGAGCAAGACCAATTGTATGTGATGAAGAATACCTGCATTTCATTCACTCTACGTAGCGGAGATGGACAACAGGCGAACGCGCAAGCGAAGAGGGAGAGAGTTCTGGTATTAAAACGTCCTCTCGTACAAGAGAGGTGTTCTCTGAAAGGAGTAGATGTATGCATTCATTCGCACGCCACTTTCATGGCGAAGCGTCCGAGGCATCGGACAAAGAGACAAAAGGGCTGGTTATGAAGGGGGGCTGGCACTACGACTTGGGTGTCTGGTTCATCGACACCTTCGTGTTCCGTGATCAGGTGAGGGAGTTGAGGCAAAGGACCGCCACTCTCGCCCACATCCAACTTGGAGAACAGGTGCTGGATGTGGGCTGTGGCACGGGAACGCTGGCGATAGAAGCAGCACGACTCGTTGGCAACGCGGGCCGCGTCGCAGGTGTTGACCCCGGGAAAGAGCAGATCGCTCGTGCCCGTGCGAAAGCGGCTCCACGCCATCTACCCATTGATTTCCAGATTGGAGTGATCGAGCAACTCCCCTTCCCCGACCAAACGTTCGACGTGGTGCTCTCGACCTTGTTGATGCATCATTTACCAGTTCCCCTCAAACGTCAGGGACTCGCTGAAATCGCTCGGGTGCTCAAACCAGGCGGACGACTGGTGATTGCCGATTTCAAGCGCAAGCAGGAACGCCAAGGCCAGGCCGTGCGCTTTCACGCTGGAGGGAGCAGCATGCAAGACCTGGTTGCCATCGTCTCGGATGCTGGTTTCGAGTCAGTGGAAACGGAGGAGATGCATCCCCGGCGCTTCTCTGCTTTCCCTGGAGCAGGTTTTGTCCGTGCAGACAAAAGCTAGGCCGAACGTTGCACGAAGAGAGTATGAAAGGAAAGAGAAGGAAGATTCCATGAGAAATGTCTTCTTACGGCGCAAACGTGATGCGAACACGTCTAGGCCCATACGCAGATCAACCACTGATACTCCACGCTGGGTGAAAGTGTTTGTAATTATCTTCATCATCCTGGTCTTGCTGGTTGTCATCCTGCACCTCACTGGACATGGCTTTGGTCCCCATATGCACCTGTCGGTCATCGAACACGGAGTGCAACAGCAATGATCATGTCACCTGGACTCCGCAAGTTTGCGCTCACCACGCATGTTACAGCCTCGATTGGCTGGTTCGGCGCGGTTGCAGTCTTCTTGGCTCTCTCCATCACTGGGCTTTTCAGCCAGGACCGAGAGCTGGTGCGAGCTTCCTATCTCGTGATGGGTTTGACCACCTGGTTCGTCATCGTCCCGTTGGCCCTTGTCTCGCTGCTCAGTGGAGTTGTTTCGTCACTCGGTACGAGGTGGGGCTTGTTCCGGTACTATTGGGTTCTGATAAAACTGGTTATCACTCTCCTTGCCACCCTCATCTTGTTGGTCCATACCCAGCCAATTGACCTGCTGACACATGCCGCAGCGAAGACGGCAGTGCTGGGTGCCAATCTCTACGAGACACAGATACAAATGGTGATCGCCTCCGGTGCTACCCTGGCGGTGTTGCTCGTTCTCACGGCACTGTCAGTGTACAAGCCGCGGGGCATGATCCAATATGGGCAGCGAAAGCATGACGAGCAGCACCAAGGGGTCGCAACCATTGATGTAGCGACTGACAAGGCTCAAGGAAGCTTGCAGGAACTCGAAGACAATGAGGTCCTGCAGTAACCTTCAAATAAATAGGAGGAAAGAAAAGCGTATAAATCCCTCTTGTCATTCTTGACATCGCTATGCTATACTTTATCTATACCATACCCCCAGGGGGTGGGTAAAGCAAAGAAATATTCAATGTATACGAAGAAACACAAATATATGCTAGTACTAGAGTAGGAAAAGGAAGGGAAGACGGTATGGCTGTAGCAACATGGTGGCAAGGTGACTCATTGCCGCATCTTGCGCCCTTACAAGATTTTCATGCTCATCTTTCGGACAACGTTTCTCTCGTTGCCCGTCTTGCTCAACTTGACGAGCAGGAAGTACAAACACGAATGAAAGGCGGTCATCGTCTCTACGTTGCATCCTTGGGGAAAATACCGATTGGTTATGGATGGGTAGCAACGCGAAATGCCTCAATTGGTGAACTTGGGATAACCTTTCAGCTTCCTGCCAAGAATCAGTATCTCTGGGATTTTGCGACGCTGCCCACGTGGCGAGGGCGTGGAGTATATCCTCAGCTTTTACAAGCCATTCTCAAACATGAGGCACAGAGCGGTGATCGATTCTGGATTATTCATGCACCAGAGAACCATGCATCAGAAGTAGGCATTCATAAAGCTGGTATGAGCACTGTTGCTGAACTCTCCTTTGCAATTACAGGGGGAGCAGGGCTTGCTCCTGTTGCTGAACTTGCACGTGCTCAAACATGGGCGACCATGATCAATATCCCTCTTTTTTCTTCTCAAGAAAAGCATATGCTTGTTCCTTGTTGGAAATGTGGAGTTGAGGGAAAGAACGCGTTCTGCTGGTCGAGCGATCATCGCTCATCATGCTCTTGTGTGCAACGAGTCAGTATGAGCGAATGAACGTTTGGGAGAGAAGAGCAGAGAAACCAGTTGAAGCGTATCCAACTGGTTTCTCTGCTCCTAGAATCGTCTTTACAACATTTTTTCCAGTAAGACGAGGGGATTATGTCCCATGAGAGCTATCATAATGACGACATTTACACACTGCACGACAAAGAGCATCCCGAGAGCGAACACTTTTGCCCCCAACGTCTGTGAGCGTGAAGTCTGCGTCGGTGTCTTCATGGGCGAGAAGGAGAGGAGTCGTTCGATGCGTCGATGCGTGACCTTTTCACCTGTGAAAAGAGATTGTGCAGCACCAAACACCGCAAGAAATGATGGACCCACAATGGCGTTTTGCCAGACCTTCGCTAATGCACTCGCTAACGCAAGTGGCCTTCGCGTCACACCAACAGCGAGGTCGTCACAGGCGAACTCTTTTTCCTGCTGCAGTTGGCGATAGGCAATATGACATGTTGGGAGATAAAAGAAGGCATCACGCAGGATCATCGAGAGCCAGACCACCAAGTAGTCACGACGCGCTACATGCTCCATTTCATGAGCTAAGACTGCCTCAAGCTCGCGTCGGTCAAGATGCTCAACCATCCATGTTGAGAGTACGATCATCGGTCGAAAGATACCACAGGTAAACGCGAGTGGGTGTTCAGAATATGTCAGCACTACATATGTGTGTCCTGTTCCCATCTGGTGTCCTAGTTCATCGACGTATGTCTGTATATCAGTGTGAACAAAGAGTGCATTACGGGTGACGACTCTGCTCATGAGGAAAAGTCGTAGGAGTCCTAGCACGATTGCTACGAGTGCAATGCAGGCCATCACGACAGGGATCACAGCCCCAAGCATCATGTCCCAAAGTGGCGCACCAACGAAGCAAATGTGACAGATAAAATGATGCCACCCACTCATCCCCAAGCCAAGAACCACACTTGGCATCGCGAGCACAGACAGTTGCATGATCCGCCGTTGCGACCAATCATGAACGTTGCGAAGATTAGAGAGAAGCAGAAAACTTCCAAGAAGAACGAGGAAGAGACTTGAAAGAGTCAGCAACGTATGCATTACTTGTCCTCCTCGACTTTGCGACGTTGGGCGATCTCATCAACCAGTTGCTGCATATGTGCTGCCGCTTGCTGATCTGGAAGGGCATTCATTCTCTCGCGGGTCGCATCAGAGAAAGCTACGAGTAAATCTTCAAGAATGCGGCCAACAAAACGTGAAATAAATTCTTGCTGAGTAAAATTTGGATGATAGATGTAGGCTTGATCCTCTTTCTCTACCCAAAGTAAGTTCTTCTTTGCTAGCCGTGTCATAGTATTCATCACAGTTGTATAGGCAATTCGTCTCCTCTCATAGAGTGCTTCAAAGACATCGCGTACCATCGTTCCTTGGTCGGTGGGGCGTGCCCAAATAAACTCCATGATCTCGGCCTCAAGGTCTCCAAGAACCTTACGAATCCCTGGTCGGTCAGGCCGAAAGGTACTAATATCCGGTTCAAAATCCATGTGTAACTTCTCCTCAAAATATATATAGCAATTGACATTGTTTACAATGGTATTGTTGTAGAAGGGCTCCAATGGCGACGGCAATCCACTATAGATAGGTATCAAAATGATCATATGCTCCATTTATGACATGTTTGCATTCCTACAGATCATGTATTTTGTTCAGAGTATAAATGAACGTGAGTACAATTGTCAAAAATACCATCATCAATGGTATTGGCTGAGTAAGTGCACTCGTTAATATATACTACTTTCCATGCTTAAAGAAAATGAGTAAAGTATCAAATTTCTAATACTCGATGGGAAGCATTACTCGAAAAAACGAATACAGAAGAGGCTTAAATCAGCTTTTACGATAGCCGCTCCCCGGGAGACACTGCCATTTCCAAACAGACTCAGGGAAGTCATGCCACTCACCTTCCTCATGAAACATGACCGCAAGGTTATCAGGAAGGAAGGCCCGAAAGTTGGGCGAAGTGATGTTATGGAGCATACTGTTGGCCCAGCCAACAGTCTCATTTTGAGTAGAGACCTTCCCACCCGAACGTGCAAATCGAGCGAGAATGTGCTGTTCAATCTCTGCCCATGAAGTCATCTTTCCAACAAGTGAGCGTGTTACACACACGATTGGTGCAATGTTTGCACCTTCAGGCGTACACTCAAAAATGCTGAGAACTCCATGCATAGCACTGATGCCAAGATGCAACACACTATGACAAGCACGACACACCGTTTCCAGATTCTCCAGTCGGTGATCATCTTCAGCACCGATGTGATTGACCTGCATAAACTTCTTACAACAGTAGCGACAGTAGACACAGGTGAACTGGTCACGAATAAGAACCTGTTGTTTGACCTCGGCCCATTGCACAGGGTTGCGTTCTTTATACCACTCATTTGCTCGTATAACGGATGGACGTAGCACCTTCATCTCTTTCACCATCTTTGCTCTTGTTATGATATATTTCCAATCAATCCATCTTTGCTAATTGCTTAACATGTACGCTCCAATATGAGGAAGCCTTTGGATATTTGATTTTTAGCTGGTTTATAGTTTCTATTATAGGACCTTCTGCGAATTCAGAAAGCGCAAATAACCTGGCAATGACATTCTTAGATTCTGTATCGCCCTGTAAGCATAAACTCCAATTCTTCTTCGCCTCTTCTGGCTCAATCTCATTGATAATGGCAGTAAAAGCTGAAGAGGACAAGCTATGAAGATAAGCCAAGAGCACTGCAACGCCTTTACTGTTATGTGGTTGAAGCCTTGCTAATTCATAGGTAATTAGATCTCTGTTTTGCTCAATAGTGCTCACTGCTAATGAGTTGTCAATAGCTGCTACCGCTTGTAGAGCAAGTAACGAGAGTTCTGCCCAAAATAAAGTGAGTGGAAGTTTAAAACCTGCTCGGAGTTTCTCGACAGCGATTTGTGGCACAACATAAGCGAGGACAACATTCATATCGCCAAGCTCGTTTCTATGACGCACAATCCATGAACTTGCTGGATTATGGTCTGGTAGGATAGCTAATGAGAGAATAAGCTGTAATAGCTCGTGTGGGCAGTTGTGCCAAAGCTCTTGTGTTGTCTCATCAAGTTGAGCAAAATTAATTGCACTGCCAATTTTCGTTGCCTGTACGGGTGCAGCTTCTTTGATAAAAGAAAGTATATCCGCACACGTACTCCAATCACGCTGTGGTGCATATGCTATTGCTTTCGCTATAATCTGTGGCTGTAAGGCAGAAACAAATTTTTTTGCAACTCGTCGTTGAGAAGCTAATGGTGCTCTACGCCGTAGAAACATTGGAGCATATCCAAGTACAACCCAAATACTATCACTCAGCTCTCTATATGCTTCTATAGTATTGCTATGCATAGCATCCACAAGCGTAGGAATAGCTTTTTCGTATATACCTAAAAAATTTTCAGGATGGAAGCCGCTTACATTTTTCAGCAATTCAGAAAAAGCGTAAGTATCAGAAATTGACATCGTATCAACCATCGTTTCAAGAAAGGAGAAATCTGCTACCTGGTCAAATTGTTCGCACCACTGTTGAGAAGATGCCCAACGCATTCGTCCTATAAGATATGACCATCCTGCAACATCTGACCATTTCACTTGGGAAAGCTTTGTTGCTATGACACCGGGATCAATTAGATCGCAAATAGCTTCTGCAATATGCCTAACATTTCTATATCCTTGACCAAGGTCGTTCAATAATGTTCCAAGACCAAAACCAGCAATGCCCTCTGTATTCTGAATCCAATCCGCAAGTAGAGCTGTCTTCTCAGAAATGGCTTGTATATGGTCTGGGTGCCAATCAATAAGTGCTTCCAAAACAAATGCAGCATCTCTCCGCTCTTGCTCGTTGCCTGCCTTCCAGCATCGTGTAAGAATCTGTTGCCAATTGGATGATGTGATTATTGTATTATATTTTCGTTCATAGGCAAATGCATCGTAGAAGCGTAATTCGTTTAGAAGCCAACTAATGCCGCGTAGGAGAGTAGCTTCCCAACCGATAATGCCACCAAGCATTGTTATTATGTTATTCCACTCACTATCGCTTGTCTGTGCACAGATAACGTGGAGTACGTAGACAGAGAAACGTAAATGAGAGCATCGGTAGTAACGGTCGCCGAAAACTACTCGTTGTTCTTGTAAAATCTCAAGAGACTCTTTAAGCCAAATTTGGTCTCTCCCTAACAAGGGCATGGCTTGTTCAAGCCACACCCTTGATACTCCTTCATCAAGAGTAACTATCTGTCCCGCTGCAATTGTAGCAAGAAGTAGATCAGCACGATTTGCTTCACGTATCCGAGCGAGTATATCATTTGCACGCCGTTCTCCTCCTGTTAAGACAAAGGTGAATTGCCAAGGTGTTTCGCATCTCTCAGCATCTTTGATACGATGCTCAAGGGATACATCTAAAAAACCTTCACCAACACTCGGATCTAGTTTTTGAATGATTGGAAGGATTTCTTTTTGACGGTTTTGGGCTGCTTTAGCAAGAGTTGCTACTGCTCGTGAACCTACAATGGAGACAGCATCAAGAGGGTGAACAACATCCTCTGTAGAAATAACTATTACTGTCAGGCTATCCGTCGCACGATCTAAGAGCTGTCGAATTAAACTTTGATCAAGAGATTGTGCATTATCAAGTATTAGGACCGTTCGTCTTGGAAGAGCACGTATGCCATCAATAAGCTCATAAACAGAGCGATGAGGCTCTATCAAACGGAGTACCTCCCAGCCTTGCTTATGCAAGGTATAGGCAGCTTGAAATGCAGTTATTGTCTTTCCGCTTCCACTTTTTCCTTTTATTATGGCACTAGAAGTAATAGATACTTGCTGAAGTACTATTGTTACTTCAGGGAGTTGTGGACAAGTCTCAACATCGGCTGGTCCAAGCTGACGCCCTGTTAAAGCAAACCCAAAATTATGTTGGCTTGTGAAGGTAACATATTCCCACCCCTGAGCTTCAGCATAAGAATACATATGCTGTATATGTCGAGGAAGTATCTCCTGGGTAAGTGATGCAGTGTTCAAGGGAAATGTTACATCCTGATTGTCTATTACTAGCTCTCCTGCAACGATGAGTTCATCAATACCTTCCTTGACTGTAGCAAACGTCAGTGGCTCATACATTGGATTTATATCAGTACGTAGGGAACTTGTTTGTATCGCTCGCACAAAATTACTGAATGGAATCTCTTTGTGTTGACGAAGGTGTGCGATTAATTGTCGGAGAGCCTCAAGCTGATAATTAAGAGTTGGGTATACATTCGATCTTTGCTGTGGACTCGGGAGTGTTCTGGCGATAATCATTTGCCTATAATTTCCAAAGTATTTATTAGATTTACCCCGATTACATCTCTGACAAAGTGTAGCCAGATTATCAAGTGAGTCTGTACCACCCTCATCACGCGGAATGATATGATCTACTTGTAGCTGTGTTTGTTCGGCAGTCGCACCGCAAAACATACAACGATACTTGTCGCGCTCCAATACCAGAGCACGAAGAGAAGATGATATACTCATTGCTACCTATCTACTATCGAACTATAATGTCTCATTATAAATGAAGTCGTTAGTACCTGTATAGAGAGTAACGGCAGGAAGCTTTGATGCTCCTCGATATCTATACGCATTGCCTCACTGGAAATCTTCCCGCCGTCAGCTTCATAGTGGTTCTTTGAGGGAGTTTCGTGTTAAAGTACTTGCCTTATGTGTTCTTACTTCGTTTAGGAGAAATGTAAGTGATCCCATAATAAATATAGTGTCTATAGATATTATAGAATTGTTTTTGTATGTCGTTAAACACGTAAAAGAATATTCGCAACTTTCTAACGATCATCTCCTCCTCTCGGTGACATTTAATCCCCTCACGACCAATAGAATTGTACTGGTATTTGACTGGCTCAGGAAACAGAGATCACGAGAAAGGGAGTGGGTTCCTCACTATTGTACAAGGACTTTACGGTGCAGTATTCGTAGGCTAGAAGAGTCCTATTCACATTGCGGGATCTGTTAGAGCAGGAAGAGAGTACTGTCATCAAACGCACTGTGTAGATGAGTAAGGAGGATCAACAACAGTGAACCAGTATTTGATGAGGCAATGTAGTCTTTCCTACAATTTCACCTCTCCACAAAACGAATTATCCGCAGATGCACTATGCGCAATGGAACAAGTATTCCAAGAAGATGCAAACGAATGATACCAACACAGAGGCATTTGATGTCTTTGATGATCCTCACAAGCAACATGACCTATATGCTATACTACCAGAGCAGACACAAAAATTACAAATGCGTTTACATACATGTATACAGCACGTCACCGTCGCAGCTACAATGGAAGTAGAATCAATATAAGAGTTTGATGAGCTATAGGTCTACTGTCCATAGCCTACATCGCGTAGGCTATTTAGAAGAAGGAATTGTCTATGTATCCACCAGTTAGCCCAATTGTTTTTCAGATTGGTTCATTCTCGCTTCATTGGTATGGCCTCACAATGACTCTGGCAATCTTTCTGGGGACCTATGTTGCTGGTCACTATATTTCACGACATGGACATGATGGCAGTGTTGTGTGGGACATGCTCATGTGGATGCTTATTCCAGCGATTATTGGTGCTCGTCTCTACTATGTTTTTATCCAGACCCCTCGTGGACCTGGCGGTCTGGACGAGTATCTCGCACATCCCGTTGAGATACTAGAGGTATGGCGAGGCGGCATTCACATTTATGGTGCATTCATCTTTGGTGGCATTGCGTTACTTCTGTTTGTGCGTTACCGCAAACTTCCATTATTGCCCTTTCTTGACGGTATTGGAGTAGGTTTGCTTCTAGGGCAAGCCATTGGTCGTATTGGCAACTTTATCAATCAAGAACTCTATGGACCACCAACCACGCTTCCATGGGGTTTGCGCATCGACCCTGCTCATCGTCTTGCGCCCTATAACGACCTTACGAAATATCCCGATAGTGTGCGCTTTCATCCCCTATTTCTCTATGAACTGATCTGGGATGCCCTTGGCTTCGCGATCATCTTGTGGGTATCACGCCGCTTCTCGAAGCACCTTAAAGAGGGTGATGTGTTCTTATTGTTCTTGATCTGGTCGCCGCTTGGTCGTTTCTTCATCGAGTTTCTTCGTACCGACTCATGGTTCTTCCCTGGTACGCCATTCAACCCTGTACACATTCTTACTGCCGCCATGGTGATTGGTGCAAGTATCATTTTTTTCCTGCGTCATCGCAGAACATCAAGCAGCCAGGCACAAAGTGTGAATGAGATATCTCCTACCAGTGAAGATGAAACATCTGCTGAGACTGAGAACGTTGGCGATACCGAACATGTGAACAGTGCCACGCGCAGTGTCTCTGTTGATTCATCGCAAAGCAATGTGTTAGGGTAAGAGAGAGAAAGCATAGCAACAGGTGGATTTTCTATCTGGCTTGCCTCTACATGTGCATCGGATGCGACTAAACGACGTAATGTCTTTCCTGCGTAGATAAGTTGATGTACGCCCGAAGTATCTACGTATGTGATGTAGCAATTAGGCCCTGTTCCATCATCATTAGGAAGGGGTTAGATGCTGCTCTCTATTGTAAGCCAACGTATGGGGTACTGAAGTATAACCCTCTGTTGATGAACACAACCTCTTCCTGAGTGTTTAGGGAAGTAACCAGCATTACTGTTCAATGAAACAGGTCATTGGCTGAAGAAAACTCATTCACACGTTTTGCGACACATTGATCGCATTGTCTCATCAGAAATCTTGGTCTGCGGTAGGTTTGCAAGAGAGGTATGAGCAATCTCCTTATACTGTTGAGCAAGGCGGACACCTTGCGTATTCACGCTTCTTGCAGGAGGACTGAAGGTAAGACTGTAAGGTCTAAAAGGAAGATTTCCGATGAGGCAATGCGTAGAAAAATTTGTACAGAATTGTAAAGTTTGTAGCAAGACGAGTATCTATTTTGCGTTGTACGTACCCCTCTTATCCAGCAGAAGTACGTGGTGGTTGTCTCTCAACGATCATGTGTTGATACTGTGCTTGGAAGGTGAGTCCTTGCGAGGTGAGGACTTCATTTTTGATCATGGGGATGGTATCAGTGCAGGCATATTGCATGGAGGCAAAGACATGATTGGCGGCAAGCGTTTGTAGAGCCTGGGTTGTCCAGGCACTCAGGAAAGCACCATCTTGATGTTTGCCATCATACGCATTCACTTTTGCCGTGTAGTTCCATTCAGTAATCATGATAGGAAGGGCTGTTCCTAACACCGAGGTCATTCTTGCTCGTGCGTCTTGAATATGTGCGCTCCAAGAAGCAATATTCGAGATGCATTCATCACGCGTTTGATCGTCGTTACAGGTATACTCATGCCAGCTGATCTGATCTGGTCGCGGCTGTGCCTTCGAGAGAAAAGCCATGAGGTAGTCTCGGTTATACTGAGCGTTAACAGGGCCAATAAATTGTCCTCGTGGAGCAAGCTGTTTCAATTGAGGGACGATGGCGTTCCAGGAAGCCGTATACTGTGTAGCTGTGATATCTTGCGCTTCTTCTTCATTGCCATACTCATAATAGACGGTCTGAGTCCCGAAGACACGATTCATGTCTTGGATGACACGGGTGTCGTCTGCGAGAACCGTTCTATCCACGGCTCCACGAAGGTTCACGAGTGGAAGAGCACCGATGTCTTTGATCAGCTGTGCTGTTTGAAGAGTGACTGCTTCGGACAAAGAGTCTCGGATAGGCATCCGAATGATACGAGCATGAATCTGTTGCAGCAGAGCACGTGTGGCAGTTGAATGCAGGAATGGATCGGTTGCATCGAGAAGAGCCAAGTTGGTTCCAAAGAGTAACGGGGAGGTTTGTTGGTCTACTTGCACTTTCGCTGTAGATGTTGCATGTATCAGGGCTGTTTGAGTTGCGTTCACCTGCATCACTGGCGTCACGACAACCCGGGTTTCTTCTCGTATGCCTTGTGTCGAATGGGATGAAGAAGTGATGCTTCCCTCATTGCTCGTCGTGAACGCCCAGGCACTCATGCCAATGAGTAAGCTTCCCACGATAAAAGTGAGGATGAGAATTGGAAATGGGAAACGCACTTTGTGATTTGGTTGTGTAGGAAGACGTGACATAAATGAATAAGGGCCTTTCTTCACTTGCGTGTATATAGTATTCTTTGCTCCTCTTGACTCAGCATTTCCTTTTGAGCAATGGAAGAACAATTCGTCGAGGGGGTACACATTGTTTCATTCGTTCATCTCAAAGATATGAAGAAACAGTGAAAAGAAGATGAAAAGAAGGAGAGAGTGGGAGAGACGTACTAGATGCGTTCAACAAGGCACATTGCCTCACCCAATATCCCTCCTATCTCAAACCACTCTCACTTTGTGAGAATAGCATCTTCTGCTCAAGAAACTCTTCATTCACCCGATGGGTGTATCTAAGTTGTTCAACTATAAACGTTGCTTCACCCATTCTTAGATGAAAGTGTCTGTCTCGTTCCTGTGCCGAAAAAAGCGGGCACATGTAGCAGGAGCACTACGGGTAAGGCAATGTCAGCGATAAGGCTGTACATCAACGTCGTCGTGCTATAGTGGGCAATGGTGAATGTGTAGGCAAGGTTTGCGAACATGGGGACCCAACACGCCCACCACGCCCAAGTAGCGCGTCTACGAAATGGGATGGCGACAATCATGAGAAAGAGGAGTCCAAAGACCAGTTCATGAATGGCGTAGATCACTTCTAGGAGGGTCACGTACTGCGTGAGCTTGGGCGATGAACGCTTCGCACTTGTCCAGGTCACGCCTGCAACGGTGTGAAATGCCTCCATGTGGTCTGAGGGAAGGCCCGTTCTCGCATCGGCTACAAGGTCGGAGATAGATGCAAAGAGAAAGAAGCCTCCGAGGAGCAGGAGGAGAATCCAAGCCACCGACAAGTAGCTGGGCCGTTTGGGAGAGATGTGATTATGTGTCACTTGGTTTGGAGATTCACGTCCATCCGTATCTTCTGAGGTGCTCTTCTTGGGTCTGTCATTCATGACTAATCCTTTCTCATGCATACGTGATATTTCTTGCCTTCATAATACATGATAGGACAAATATATATATCCTCACCAGGGACTGCTTGACATTCGTCTCAATACACGATTTCTTTCCTCCTTTCATCCTATGTGAACAAGAGGAATGAGTGAGCCGTTTAGCCCAAACAAGACCGTTTGTTGATGCACGTTCAGGAGACAATCGTTGTACCTGAAACTCCTACTGCTAACTCTTCGGATGCAAGTGGTAAGAGGATAGTGAAGGTTGATCCCTGCCCTGGCGTACTCTCGACTGTAACTGACCCTCGATGGACGCGAATGATCCATTCGACAATCGCTAATCCAAGTCCGCTACTTCCCCACTCTGTTCGTGGATGTGCCGCATCTACCCGATAGAACCGTTCAAAAATGTGCGGCAGATGTTCTGCTGCGATGCCCCTTCCGGTATCTTGCACACAGAATTGTGCGTGCCGTTGCTTCTCGTGAACCGTGACCGTGATCTGCCCCCCTGGATTGGTATAGTGGATTGCATTGTCGAGCACGTTCATGACCATCTGAATGAGACGCGCTTCATCCCCTATGATCAGAACCGGATGTGATGCCTCCACTTGGATGTGAAGCTGGTGTTCTTCCACAAGAGGTTCGGCATTCGCCACTATGGCATCTACCACGCGATCCAAGCGTACCTGCTCGTGATGTAGAGAGAGGTATCCTTCGTCGGCGCGTGCCAACTCCAGTAAATCATTGATGAGTGAGCCGAGCCGCTCTGCTTCCCTATTCGCTGTATGCAAGACCGTGACATACGCCTCTTGCGACATGGGTTCGAGCAACGCCACATCGGTGACACTCTGTATTGCTGCTACTGGTGTCCGTAGTTCATGAGAAGCATCAGAGACGAAGTGCTACTGGCGAGTCAAGGCGTGTTCCAGCGCGTCAAGCATCTCATTGAGGGAGAGCGCAAGCCGATAGACTTCATCACGGGCTGGGGGCAAAGGAACGCGTTGACGGATATCCCCAGCCTTAATGCGTTGTGCACTCTGAGTGAGCCGATCAACCGGTTTGAAGGTCCGTGCCGCGAGCGCGTAACTGACAAGAGCACTTAGCCCCACCACACATGGAGTCATGAGCAGCAATGTCAGCAGCATGGTGGAAAGAGCGGTATCGACCTGAGTGAGTGAGGCACCCACCTGAATCACCGCAATCGTCTTGTCTTCGTTGGTCAACAGACGGCTGTAGAGTCGAACATCCTGTCCCTGGTCATCTCGAACGCTCCCTTGCCAGGGGGTGCCGTGTAACGGACTGGTGACACTCTCCGCAGGAATCAGTAGTATGCGAAATGCTGGAGTTACCCCAACGACCTGACCGCGAGCATCAAGCACGCGTACTAGTGTCCCGACGTTCAAATCGGCGTGGTTAGATGAAGAAGCCGACGTCTGGGTCTGAAAACCGGGCAAGTCTTTGGTTGTTTGCTCAAATCTGAGGTTCCCTTGCTCATCTACCACATCATCCGCGACTTGTTGAGCACGCAGACGCAACTCTGCATCCAGACTTCCTAACAAAGAAGACTGAAGCTGGGTGTATAGCAGGAGACCAGAACCCAGCAGGAGCAATGTAAAGACCAGTGTATACCAGAACGTCAGTTGAAGTCGGATGCCTGGGTGCCAGTGCCTTCCTGGGAGATGGTTCATAAACATGGCTCTTTCAATTGATAGCCCGCGCCACGAATGGTCCGAATCACATCCTCTTCTCCTTGCGCACATAATTTTATGCGTAAGTACCGAATATAGACATCAACCACATTGGAGAGGTGATTGGCATCTATATTCCACACATGCTCAACCATCGTCTCTCGACTGATAACTTGATTGGGATGACGCATCAAGAATTCTAGCAGGGCGAATTCTTTGTGTGCAAGCTCGATGCGGCGTGTTCCACGTCGAACTTCGGAGGTCGAAGTATTCAGAGAAGAGACCACATCACCAATGACTGGCTCTTCCGCACTTTTGATGATTCGAGGAGAGGTGAGTATGAAGAGGATTTTTGGCAATTTTGACCGTTTTTGGTCACTTCATGAATCCGCTTCTCATGCTACTTCATCTGTGTTCCGTTGTCAACAAGCAAGCAGTTTTCATCAAAAGTTCGGGAGACCCCAATGACTTCACACCGTTGGGCATTCCAAGCTGACCAACCCTCTTGCCAACCTTGTAGCTGCCGCTTACACTCTTGCCAGTGGGAGCCGATCTCGCTCCAACCATCTTTCTAGTGTAGGAGGAACCTCTCATGCTCATCGTCACTGATGATCACCGTCTACGGGCTGGCGTGTGCAGTCTGGACGACCTGTGTCCCTACTGCGGATGTGCGTTTGCTGCCTACCCACTCATCATGAGCGACGATGCTGCACAGACGGTCTACCATGCTGCCTGTGCGCTTGAACTTGCTACTGACCTCCTGGTTGATCTCTACACCTTTTTCAGCCCTCCGGCTTCCTACACCCCCTTGTTTACGCTCACGGTACCGGCACCTACGCTGTATTCAGAAGGAGGCAGCGATGCAATCAACCAATCTTGACGAGATCAAGGCTGCGCTGTGGGAGCAATCCCATCATCCCTGTACACGAGTGACATGGGGCTTGGCACAAGTCATGGCGGTGAGACACAGTAAGAAGGGGAATTTGCAAGCCCTGCTTCGAGGGTGGGGAGCAAACTGGTGTCCAGTCGAAAGTGTCACCATTGAAAGGACGAGGTTGTGTCCAACCGGTGCATGTGATCTTGAAGATGCAACAGGAGAAACCTACACTTAAGAATGTTTCTCCCAGATTGCTATGGTGACGCCATAATGCCATAATCACTTACACCGTGATACGATAGAATGACTACATGTGTCGGTCATGATGAAACTCTCACTCTTTAGAGAGAAAAACATCACCTGATTGCAGGGATACAAGAACAAAGGAAAGAGAATGAAACTTGTCATTTTTGGAGCAAATGGTCCGACAGGGAAAATCTTGACGAAACAAGCCTTGGACGTAGGACATAGTGTGACGGCTGTGACGCGTCACCCAGCTGCCTTCCCACTACGAAATGTCCACTTGAACGTGATGAGTGGAGACGTGTTTGATCCTGCTCTGGTTGAACAAGCCGTTGCCGGACAGGATGCTGTTCTCTCCACTCTCGGTGTCCCCTTTGGTCGTCAACCCATTACCATCTATTCGCAGGGCATGGCTCACATCGTGCAAGCTATGAATCATTGCGGTGTTCGCCGCGTCGTCTGTGTGAGTTCAAGTTCTGCTGGGACCAACCATGAGACAGGAGGTGGTTTCCTCTTTGATAAGATTCTGCTACCGATCATTATATCTACTCTTGGGAAAACGACCTATGCGGATATGAAACAGATGGAAACGCTGTTGATGAAGAGCGAACTCGACTGGACGGTCGTTCGACCCGCTGGTCTCTTTGAGACGCAAAACATCACGGATTATCAGGTGGCTGAAGATCACATCCGTGGTCAATTTACCTCCAGAGAAGATTTAGCAGATTGCATGCTCCAGCAGCTCACCACCGAGCAGTATTCGCGCAAAGTTATCGCGGTGGTAACACTCTCGATGCGGCCCAACCTCATGAAGTTTATGCGGCAAGAGGCGTTCAAAGAGCCAAGCAAAAGCTGAGAAGAGAGCCATTCTTCGTGTTCAAGATGGGACAGATGAGGATTCTTCAGTCAACGACAAAGAAGAATCCTCATCTGTATTCATACGTCAATTCCAGGAGGAAAGAGCGTGGAATCTTTTGAATACTCTCGTAGCTCCCTCTTTGGGGTCATCATATCAATCTGGAAGAAACATCCTCAAGGCTATGCCTGCCGCCACTGCTCTATCTCTGGCAGTTGCAGTTGCATCACATCTGCTCTCGCTGGCTTGCTCTTACGATTGTGCTGTTCGGGTTGCTTCAACGCCAGAAGCCACTCGGTCTCACTACGTTGCCACAAGTGAAGCTGGGGACTGACAAACTGGGTTTCGATGCGTCGCGGATTCTTGACTGCTTGAATCTGCCGATGATCGGGCGAAACGCTAAGGGTATATTCTGAAAGTGCTGTCGTTTGGTACTCAATCTTGAGCGTTACGCGCGTACATCCAAACCGAGACTTCGGAACCCGCGAGGCCATCTTCCCCAAAGAAACGCCAGTGCTTGAACTTAACATACCCATGTCGGTCGAGATGGCGAGTAAACTGAGTAGCATATAGGACGCGCGAGAGAACTTCTTCGGGGTAGGTGCGCCCAAGCACCCCACGCAGGACTGCGGCTGGCGAGTGTCGTCCGTCCTGACGCTTCTGGTGAGCCTGATGATGTTCACTGTTGTAATTGACCCACCATTTGCGATGCGCCTGCTGTATCTCTGACCACGTGCGTGAGTTAGAAAAATCATGGTCTCCCAGTCTTCTTTGAATCGAGAAGAGTGTCTCCGCGTAATTCTGCCAGGGCTGCCCGGCTTCAATCCGCTCCTTGCGAATAGCAAGCATTTCGTACAGTTCTAAGGCCATATTGGACGTGAAAATGGTTCCGCCATCGGTTACAATGGCCTCTGGTGCGCCGTACCGCCGAATAGCATCGACTAAGACGGAGAGATAGTCCCACTGGTTCTGGGTGGCTGAAATCTTTGACGAGAGGACCATGCGAGAAAAGCTTTCAAAAACAGTGATGATAGAGACTGGCTTTGAGTCTGGAAGCAGATGCTCTTCAATATACCTCACATCACAACACCAATACTGATGACGCCTTTCCGCCTTAAATGGCATCTCCCATTTCGGATATGATGAAGAATGGGGAGGTTGTTGCAAACCGTAGAGTTGTCGATTCGCAGCCATAATGCGACCACAGGTCGCAGGACTCACCTCGATGCCCATACGCAACAGTGCGGTATGGACACGATATTCGCCTAGTAAGGGGTTCTCCTGGAGTTTGCGAATCTCGTTGCGAACGTTCAGGGTCGCTTTGCGGACTCCCTTGTTGGTCTTTGGTTTCGCATCTAAACCCGCAACCCCCTCATCTGCCCATCGCTTGAGGGTATCATAGACCGTGCACCGTGAGGTTTGCAGATAGTCGGCGATGGAAGTCACCGACCATCCTTCACTGTGTAGCCAGATAACCGCCAACTTGCGTTCTGCTGGATCGGCGATCAGGTGCCAGGGCTGATATCGCCTCTCTCGTCTTGGTGAGGCAGAGGTTGTGGCAATGCGTTTGATACTGTGATGAGAGGGTTTGCGAATGTAGCAAATGTCGGCAATTTCTCGCCAGGACATTTCGGGGTGTTCCGCGTGCAGATCAACGATGAGTTGGCGGACCTCTTCGGGCAACGTCTTTGCAGTTTCTCTCTCGCCGCCTTGTTCCCCAGAGGGAAACAGGCTTGCCATGCCAGAGCGTTCAAACGCATCGGCTTTCCGGGACAGCGTGCGTTGGGGGACATCGATCTCTTTCGCTCGCTCCCCTGCAGTTTCGTGAAAGAGGACGAGAGGTCTGATTTGCTCGTACAACTCCTGCTCAGGCCACAGCGTCCATTGTCTGATAGAGGCCCACTCCTCGGTGCGCTCTCGTCGGGATCAGTAGAGTAGGGAGCGGTTGTCCCTAGATAGGGATCACCCGACACCCCCTCTCAGAACCGGACGTACACCTTTTAGCATATCCGGCTCGCCCTTTACGTATTTCCTGAGATGCTCTCTATCTGGGAGGGTGCCTGCGTGCAATTGCTGATGGCAAGTCATACAGAGTACTAATGTTTTTCTGCGTTTGGCTGCCATGAGTTGTTGCCAGAGGGTTTTTCCTTTTGCAACATCTTTGAGTTTCCGTATGTGATGAACCTCAAATGGTCCTTGCCTCGTTTCACAGTATTCACATTGCTCGCTGTTGAGCCGCTTAATCACTTCGGAGCGGTTGAGTGTCCAGATATAGACGTTCGGTTGCTTGTCAATTCCTGGGTCGCTTGGCAATGGTAGTCTGAGGTCTTTGAGACGAAAAACTTGAATGACGCGGGTTTTCTTTTCTCCTGGGACGGTGATGGCATATCCATCGTCCGTTCTGAGTTGTTTGGCAATTTTGTTCACGCTGGTCTTATGCTTGTTCGCCAGGGTTTTGAAAAGACTGACTTGCCATACATAGGTAAGCTTATGCATGACCGTTTTCACGCTGAATGCCAGCGCATAATAATTTGCCAAACCTCGGAGTTCCCCATTGTAAGCCAGGATAATTTCGGCATCGCTTGATTGGGTCCATTCTTTCTTGTGGATCGCTTTTGTTGTCTGATAGTTTCCATACCCTTTCGTGGTACAGAATTTTTGGAGTTTCTCTTTCGGGATATGCAATTGGATCCTCTCGGAGACGGCTTTAGAAGCGGTGTGGCGGTTTCCACGTCTCACCTTCACCACCCGATCTCCTGAGTATGTTCTTACTTCATATCCGACAAAGAGCATTCCCTTTTTGCTGTGGCAGATGTGCGACTTTTCTTCTGCGATGGTGAGTTTCAACGTTTCTTGAATGAACGTTGCTACTTGCTGTCTGATGCTTTCGGCATCAGCATATGAGCCAATGATGCCAATTGCAAAGTCATCGGCGTATCGAGAGTAAAAGAGCCTTTTGTATCCTTCATCGAAGGGGTCACCACTTGGCAATTGTTTTCTCAAGCGATCTATCCGCTGAAGTTCTTCTTGGATGCCCTGAAGTTCTTGCTCTGTTTCCTCCTTTCCCTTCAGGAGGTCCCATTTCTTTCGGAGACGCGCAATTCTTTGACAGTGGCGATTGTAGTTGAGGTTTTTCTTCCGCTTTTTGCCTTGATTAAACTCGTCTTTCAAGGTTTCCACGAAGAGGTCTAGCTCATGGAGGTAGATGTTCGCAAGGACTGGCGAGACGATTGAGCCTTGCGGAACTCCGCTGTATGTCGCGTGGTAGGTCCACTCTTCGAGGTATCCAGCGTCGAGCATGGCTCGGATGAGGCAAAGAAAACGGGTATCGTCTATTTTCTTTGCCAAAAACCTCATCAATAGATCATGGTTGATCGTAGTGAAGTAGTCTCGGATGTCCATATCTACCACCCATTTGATCGATTGCCATTGATTGCTAATCTGTATCAGTGCTGTGTGTGGGGAGTGTTCTGGTCGAAATCCATGTGACGTATCTTTGAAGATGGGTTCATAGATTCGTTCCAAGATCATTCTGACCACTTCTTGCACCAATTTGTCGTCTCCTGACGAGATGCCTAATGGTCGTTTCTTTCCTGACTTTTTGGGGATATAGACCCTGCGGGTTGGTTGAAAACGATATGTTCCGCTTTTGAGTCGTGTCATGATCGACGCGACTCGTTTTTCCGAAAAACCGTCCAGCGTTACTTCGTCTACCCCAGGCGTGATTGCGCCTTTGTTGGCGTAGATGTTTGCATACGCTTCGTACCAGAGTACTCGATTTTCGAGAAGACGGAACAGACCGTTGAGGCACTTTCCCTGTTTTGAGATGTCCCCAAGTGCTTCCAATCTCCCCATTGCTGTAGCGGATAGCATCAGCACATCCTCGCTTTTGGGTGATTGAGAGCGAACGTAAACTTCTGCCCTTCCCCTGGCAGCGGTGGTTTCGTGGGCATTGCTGCTCACTTATCCTCATGCCAGTACCGTGTCTACTTTGTGTAGCACAGTCTGCGGAACCCATTACAGGCCCACCTTGGGTATTACGGCAGTTCCGTCACCATGCAGGGATTGCTCCCTGTTTAGGTGATCCCGCATTTCCAGCAAAAATGAGATCGGACGTGCTCCAGGCTTCCCGTTTGTCCCTTGAATCTCTCGTACAAAGAGTCTGCCAGCATCGATGGATAGAGCCGTCCCGAAACGTAACGGCTCTAGCTGCTGGTCCCAACGTTTGTAGCCACTTTCCGTTGGGGTCCCTGGCAAAAACCAGTCAGGACTAGGATTCACGCAGTGTAGCGTTCACCATACACGTCTTGCACTGATCACTCAAAGAAGTAGTGACTTTCTCCTACGTGACCGTCCCCACATGCTATAGTCGCCTTCCTTTTTCAAGGTGTAGGGTAAGTGGGGTGTGCATGGAACGTTCCATCAGTTCCAACAACATGTGTTGCGCTCAATAGTTGCCGACGATGCGGCGCACTTTCGGTCCTGGCATCTCCCCAGCCTTCCGATGCAACGATAGTGTTTCAAGCGTACCTTACCACCCAAAAGTTTGCAAGGAATCGAGGAAAGGTTAGCCAATTTGGATTGCCCAACGGCGTGAAGTCATTGGGGTCTCCCGAACTTTTGATGAAAACTGCTTGCTTGTTGACAACGGAACACAGATGAAGTAGCATGAGAAGCGGATTCATGAAGTGACCAAAAACGGTCAAAATTGCCAAAAATCCTCTTCATACTCACCTCTCCTCGAATCATCAAAAGTGCGGAAGAGCCAGTCATTGGTGATGTGGTCTCTCAGAGAAATATCCAGGAACTGTAGGACGACCGTCTTCACTGGACTGTGGCTTCGTAACAGCGCACGTACACGGGCTTCCAACTCACGAAAGGCGAACGGTTTTGTCAGATAGTCATCGCCGCCCATATCCAGTCCTTTCACCCGGTTCTCGACCTCATCACGGGCTGTCAGAAATAAAATAGGCATAGAACGCTTGCGAACCCGCAATTGTTGACAGACGTGGAAGCCATCTAGGTCGGGAAGCATGACATCAAGCACCACGAGATCATACGAGATGCTGCTGCCCACTGCTAAGGCATCGTGCCCGTGAGTGACCCAATCGACGGCATAATGGCACTTTTCCAATCCTTGCTTGAGACTGTGTCCAAGCGTTGGATGATCCTCTACCACTAAAATACGCATGTCCTGCATGCTCCTTTCTAGAAGATACATAAAGAGAGATACTTCAGTATTCGTGTCTTCTCGCGGTGCTGTCAAGTGAAAGAGTACTTTTGAGCATACGAACAGAGATGCAAGGGCATGTGGATTAGGCGAGCACCACGGCAATGAGGTAGGCAATGTACGCTCCAACGAGGAGGCCCCCTACGACACGAGGAATCTTTCCAGACCACACAAGAGCCAAGAGGACTAGATGAACACCAACCATGACTGGTAAGGCAATGAAGGTTACGTGGGGGTCTACTGGAATGGAATGAATGGTTGCCGCCAACCCAAGAGTGACCAGCAGATTGTAGGCGAAGGAGCCAAGGATGCCACCGACTAAGATATCAGCCTGTTTCTTTCGGGCGGCACTTACTCCCAGCGCAATCATCTCTGCCCCTGTTCCAAGCGACACGATGGTGGCTCCCACGGTTCCTTGACCCAAACCAATGATCTGTGCAAAGCGGAGGGCACCTTCGACAATAGCTGGACCTCCCACTGCCATTGCCACGAGTCCACCACTGGTTAGCAAGACGGGCTTCCAATGCAGATGAGGATGGGTGTGCGACTGCGGGTCATCATCATCTCCGTCAGTTTCAGACTCTGCAAGATGCATGTTCGCCTCCTGATCTGTCCGAAATAAAAAGATTGTGTAGCCGACAAACACGAGCAGGAGGAGGACTCCTTCCACCTGGGTGACGACTCCGAGAAAGAGCAAGACAACGGGAAGGATGGACACCAACGTGGCAATGAGGGCTTGGCGTCGCACGTGTCGGTCAATAGTGATGGGAAAGATGAGCCCAGAGAGACCAAGTGCCAGCGTCACAATGGTGACATTCGTGCCAATCACATTGCCGATGGCAAGTGTTGGAGCACCGCGAGCGGAAGCAATGGCGGCAGTCAGCATTTCTTCTGGTTCCAGACCAGCCAGCAGGACTCCGACGACCAGAGCACTGATACCAAGAGCACGCGCAAGGTCACTTGCTCCGTCCAGAAACCAATCTGCGCCAACGACAAGCAGAAGTGTTCCGAGAGCAAGCAATCCAAGCGCGAGCAGCAGCAGAAGCATTAGGAATCCCTTTCTAACGTGTTCGGCAGCGGCATTCTCTCTCTACTCTCTCGCAGTGCATGAACCGCTTCCTGAATACCGTAGTACACAATAACCAACGAGGCAAGCGGATCAGCCCACCACCAACCAAAAAGCGTATTGAGCACGAGTCCCACGAGGACGGCACCAGCGAGATAGGCATCGACCAGTGTCACATGTCCTTCTGTGAGCAAGACCTCATTCTTTAACTGCTGCCCTGTCGTCCGTTTCCCAAATGCAAGCAGGAGCATGACGATGAGGGTGACAGCAATCCACACAATTCCGCCGACGGACGTGACGGCATGTATTCCTGTAAGAAAGGTAGAAATCAGTTGTGCCACGATGTAGATCACCAGTGCGATGAATGCGATGCTGATGAGACGAAGCGCAAGTTGTTCTCGATGTTGGTTCACTCCCGTGGGTTGCCATACGACGACCACTGAGGCAAAGATTTCGATGAGCGAATCGAGTCCAAACCCAGCAAGGGCAACCGAACGAGCTGCAAATGCCACAAGGACGACAATGACAACGCCGACCACGTTCCACCCCAGTGTGATATATTCGAGGACGAGTCCTCGTGTGAGAAGGGCAGTTTGACGCAAAACAACCTCCAGTTCATCTGTCTACTTCCATATTGTACCTCACCTGAATCTGTATGCTGCTATGTTTCTCCTGTTCTGCCACATAAGCCATTTTCTCTTTTCTCACCTCTGCTCTTTCTCTCTGTTTGCTCTCTCTGACACGATATCTAGCACGCTTCACCCGAAATCTTCCCTTTCATCTGGCTCCTACCCATTGCATGAACATCCTTCATAAAGGTGTTTCGCAAGGCAGGAGCTGAGTGGTCACATAGTGTTCTGGCAAAATGAAGTGCTCTGATGAGAGCACCCTGGAAGATTTTGGGTGAGGCAAGAACTAACGTTCGTATCACTTGTACGAATGAACGTCAGAGCAGAACGGAGGTGTGATGGAGCACGCGCATGCCTTGGTGAATGTCCGCAATATGAACCTACTCTGTCAGGAATATGGGAACGTGTACGCATTGATTGAGGGCGAGATACGTCGCCGGAAGATCAACCAGGTACGAAGACGGCAAGGTGTCTTGGAGGTACGAACCGCAGCACGAGACATCTGGATGGGTCCGGCTACTTTTATCAAATGGGTGAATTGGCTGGGTGATCCTATGCGCTATCTGGAACAAGATATCCGTTGGCAAATAGGTGAGTACTAGGTGCATCATACTCAAAAATATGGACAGTAGAGAGATCAAACAGTATGAGACCTGATAAGAGCGTATGCTTCATCTCAAAATAGAGCAAAAAGTAGCTACGACGCTCTTTCGTGACGACTCATCTTATTATGCTCTCAGGAAAGACATTGGCAAACAAAAATGTCAGGGGAATTAGGACTGCTGAAGTCCAATCTCAGCACGAGCGTCTTCCAGTAAGGCACGTACCTTCAACGTATCTGCCTATTGACGTATATAGGCAAGCTCAAGGACAGTTCCTTGTTGCCTCATTATACTCAGGAATCATTCCCTTCTTTCGTTCTTTCTATACCAGATTCAGTCAATGCTTGCTCCAAGATATCGCTCACCCTGAGAGATGGTGCGAATTGTCGAAGATAAGGGAGGTCAAGGACGTTTGCCTTGCGCTTCATCACTTCGACAATATCAGTCCATTGTCGAGGTGACATTCCTCCACCCATTTTCCACCAACTCAGTTTATTGAGAATGATATCTTCAGGACTGGCAAAATAGAAGGGACGTGTTCCTGTTTCAATCACGTTCTCTCGTGCTCGACGCAGTTCTTGTTGCGCAAATGCGCTGCTTTTCAACACAAACACATCGACTTTGATACCGGTTGTGTGATGCAGCACATTAAACGAGGATTGATGACGGATAGCATCGTTGATCGACGCACCATCAATGTAGTATTCGTTTTCAAGGAGTTTGACCAGCGTTTGGACATGATACCGTTGAATGGCGGCAATGATATCAACATCTTGCGTTGCACGTTGTTTGCCATGCACGGAACTGGCAACCGATCCACCGATATAATAGGGGATATCAAAACGCTCCAAGACATCGACGATGGGAGTGATGGCTTGAAGAATATCTGGGGTATTCATCGGGGACGCGAGAGACATGTTCTTTCCTTCCTCTCTCCTTGTTAGACGTTCTCAAAGGAGAGCCTCCCCTAGAGAGTCAATGATGGCACATCGTCACGAAGTCCAGCATCAATAAGTGCCTGCGAAAGCAGTGCTTCGATGCCCAGTTCTGTTGCTTGCCGCTCAAGATAGACACAATCCACTGTGGGTGCTTGCACCTTGAGCATCCCAAGAATGTCGTTCCACCGATCATCTGCATTAGCTCCTTGAGCGTGGTACTGGAGCAGAGTGAGCAGCGTCACATCTTCGGCAGAGGCTACGAAAAGCGGTCTTCTCCCTTCAATAAGTTCCTGTGCCTGCCTTCGTTCCACCAGCATTGTGTCAAAGACGGTTGATGGGAGGAAGACATCGACCTTGATGAGTTGGGAGAGATGCAGCATGCTGAAAGAAGTCTGCTGCTGCAATGCTATACTGACCACGTTTGGGTCAAAGACATAGTTGTGAGCAAGCTGTTCTAAAAGGAAATCGGAGTGGTCGGTGGAAAAATCAGCCACAATATCTAGGTCGTGAACGGATCGAGGGAAGCCATAGATGGAACTTGCGACAGAGCCGATAAGTAGAGCAGGAACATCGAGGTGTTCAGCAATAGTGAGCAGTGGAAGCAATGCCTCCTGGATGTCTGATGCTTGCAGTCTCCACTCTGGGTGTTGTTGAAGGGCTGCGAGAAAAAGGGATGCAAGTGGCTCACCATATTCACGGCTAATGAAGCTAACCGCCTGATCGTGCTCCCAGTTCTTGTCCGAGGACTCAGACGAGCAGTGGAGGTTGGCAGAGGTGATCGAGTGGGTCCAACTGCGTGTCGAGGCGAACTTTCTGGCAGCAGAAAATGTGCGGGTATGAGCGATCTGTATCTGCTCAAATGCAGGAGAGGTATCCAGCGATTGCGTTCTCATGCCATGTGCTCCGTCGTATTCCTTTCACTCATAGGAATGATACCGAACCCTAGGCGATGTGTCAAGCCTTTTTTGAAGAGTACTTTCTGAAAGCATCTTGCATTTCTTGGAAAAGTCGAGTATAGTGCTTCTTGAGTATTCTGATCTCGGAACACCTTATCTCGAAAAGCTCGGAACACCTTATGTCCTGTGGGAAAACTAAACTCAAGCATAAGAGAAGAAACGCGAGCAAAAAGGTCGTGAAACCTTTTGTCAGAGTAGCTCAGATACGTTCCAGAGTCTGTCGTTTAGCTCTGGAGGCCGATCCACACCAAGCAAGCGGTGTTTTCGGGGGTTCCTGCCTTCCAAGCAGGCTGTCGCGAGTTCGAGCCTCGTCTCCCGCTTGCTTCTTGTGCATCGTCTCTCTCGGACGGCTTCCAAAGCCACTTCACCCGAAGTGTACTCGAGAAGTTTTCTGAAAGAGACGATCTCGTTTTTGGAAGGGAGGGTGCAGAGACATCCTGCTCTGGTTTTTGGCAAGTTCCCGCATTGCCTCATCTACAATCTGCCTCCATTCATCCCCATCCCTCACGGGTACATTGGCTTTCTCATCCATTCCATCAGCCTAGAGCGTTCCTTCTCTCTCCTACATGATACTTAAGCCTCTGTCATTCGTTCTATGTATAGAAGAATTTGAGGCAGATTGTAGATGAGACAAGCACGACAGAAAGTGGGTGAGAGGTGGGCGTGAAGATGACGACAGAGGAGTGCCATGCGCTCGTGCATCAAATGGCTCCCCAGTATCGTACGGCGTCTCTCGCACGCAAAGGTCATCTCCTCGATGAACTCGTTACTCACACCGGTTATGCTCGCCGCTATCTGGTCTGGCTGCTCAACCATCCTCTCCGAGTACGCGCTCCTCAAAGAAGGACTCGACGACCTGTTTATGGCGAGGATGTACAGCAAGCCCTCTTTCTGCTGTGGCACACCAATAATCGCGTGTGTACGAAGCGACTCATCCCGTTTCTGCCCACCCTGATCGATGCCTTAGAACGGCATGGGCGTCTGCGCCTCTCCGACAGGTGCCGTCAACAGATGCTCTCGATGAGTGCCGCCACCGCCGACCGCATCCTCTCCGCGCTCAAAACGCTCCCCCAGTATGGCATTTCCACCATACGCCCAGAGACCTACCTGAAAAGCCAAATTCCCATTCACCCCTTCACCGACTGGAACGATGTACATCCGGGCTTTCTGCAAGCGGATTTGGTGGTACATTGTGACTCGCGAGAGGCCCGAAGCCCGCTCTATACGCTCACCTTAACGGATATTGCTACCACCTGGACTGAATGTGTTCCCGTGCTCCATCGCACCCCCAAAGCAGTGCTGGCGGCTTTTGCGCGTGCGCGTACTCGCTTCCCCTTTCCCATTTTAGGTCTCAGTACCGACAATGGAGCCGAACTCATCAACGAGACGCTCTTTGCCTATTGCGAGCAGGAACAGATCACCTTGATACGAGGACGGCCTCATCTCAAAAATGATCGACGAATGAAGGCAGCATGAATGGAGAACCGAGTGATAAGAAGGCAGTGCTTCCTGCTCAGCTACTAGACTCCTCACCCACATTGCACGAGACGGCTCCATCTGTTCCAGACGCTTCTCCTGCTCAACAGGAGGCGTTCCCATGTGTCCCTACACAGCAGGATGCACTGGTCCCTTCACATGCGACGACGACGATTGCTCAAGGAATTGGAGCGTATGTGCAGATGCAGCAACGTGCCAAGCGACAGCCGAAGACATTGGAGTGGCATCAGACGGCGCTTGCTCTTTTGGAGCAGTATCTACGGACACAGTGCCAGTGTGTGCTGGTATGCCACATCACCGACGGGCACATCTGTCAGTGGGTGGCATGGCCTGGGCAGACACCAACAGAACGAGGCGTGATGCGTGCGACCAGTACGATTGAGTCCTATGTGCGTTCGGCGCGTGCGTGGTGTTAGTGGCTCTTGAGTCACCATCAACTGATACAGACACCCTTTGCCTCTCTCACAGTGCCCAAAGGCGGCCATCGTCCTAGAGCCAGAGGAGTGGGAGCAGTTGCTCATGGCGTGTCAGACGGCAGAACGGGAAGGGGTGCTAGCAGAGCAGATGCGAGCACGCAACAGGGCCATGCTCTGGATTCTCTTTGAGACAGGGATGCATGTCTCAGAGCTGTGTGACCTGCATCTAGGTGATGTGAACGTGGAGGAGGGAAGTCTGCGAGTTCGAGGTCCAGGAAAATACGAGCGTCGGTGTCTCCTTGGAGCACAGGGGGCGCAAGCGCTGCGTGGGTATGTCGAGCAGCATCGGTTCAGGCAGAAAGCCTTATCGAGGAAAGAGGAGCCACTCTTTGTGTCGGAACGAGGACATCTACTCACGGCGAATGTGTTTGTGCTGGTGTTTGGGCGACTCAAGAAGCGAGCGGGCATTCGTCGAAAGGATATGGTGCCTTCGCTCTTGCGCGATAGTTTTGCGGTGCGGTATCTGCATCTAGGAGGAGACCCACTGCGGTTGCGCGACGTGTTAGGGCGGGAAGAGAGTGCGGTGGTCAGACGCTTTGTGGGGCTGAGCGAGCAGGCTCTGAAGAGCAGCATACATGAAAACGAGAACAGTCCAGCGAGAGTGAGTTGTGAGGAGGTGACTCTCACCCTCCTGTGAGGGGTGGCTTCCGAGAATTGGATACCTCCCAGCAGAGGGCATGTGCTGAGTCGTGATCGGTTGAGAGTCTCACTGTGGAAAATCCATCGTATGCGGCGTGCGGCTTGAAAATGTTGACGTGGAGCAGGGAACGCTTCTGGTGAGACAACACCAGATGAAGGGCAGACGACGTGTGCTTGAACAACAAGCGGTACAGGCGGTACGAGTGTATGTCGAGAGGTATCGGCATGAAAGTAGCGCGGGAGCAATACAGCAGGAGCTGAGCGATGCGCCGCTCTTTCTTTCGGAGATAGGACATGCGCTCACTAGGCATGGAGTGATGACGCTGTTCGTGCGGTTGAGGAGACGAGCAGGACTCACGCGAGAGGAGATAGGACCGACGGTAGTACGAGACAGCTTTGCGCTGCGGTATTTGCAAGCAAGAGGAGACGTGTTCACGTTACGGGACCTATTGGGGCACCAGGAGAGTGCGGTGGTCAAATGCTCTGTGTGCACGAGCAAGCACCACGTCAGGGAACGTGAAGCGGAACTGTGAAGAGACACCAAGTGTTGTGAGCGAAGCTCTTGTGATGGCGAAGCACAGCCGCTTAAAGATTGTGCTAAGACGAGCGCGTCATGCCTGCTGAGGAAAGAACCGAGGGAGCTTGATCGAGGATGGTCTCGTGTACGGAGCGACGGTTTCCCGTTTCGTGCCTCATCACCCATCGTGTGCAGAGAGAATGTTTGGATCGAAGTACACAGATGGTCCGAAAGGGGAACACTATTTACACTTGATGGCTTGATGTAAGGCACTACATGTGAGTTGCGTCGTCATCTCTCGTGAGAGATGCCACCCTACACATCGGCGTGAGAAGGCATCCAAAAGACAAGCGAGGTACACGAACGCGCTTCGCAAACGAATATACGTAAAGTCGGCGACCCACGCTTGATCAGGAGCAGAAAGCGTCACTCCTGCTAACTCATTTGGATAGACCCGAAATCCATGACGCGAATTGGTCGTTGCGACCACAAATTTCTTTTTGAGATGGTACAGCAATGACTCTTCTTGACTGAGAACTCGTGATCGGAACAGAAGATGCGCTTGCATCTGTGGTACCGTGGCAAGTGGGAGTAGGTAGTCTTCAATCAACTCATGTCCTGTCGGATACGCGTCGGGATCGGGAGCATTCCATCCCACCGTTTCAAGCAGAGATGCCGCTTCACGGTCAATGAGGTACCGCCACGGAGAAAACAAATGCACATGTCCTCAGGCATGAATGCTCGTGCCAACGGATGGCCCAGCTTCTATAACGAGCGGTGTCTTGGCTTGGCTGAGGACATGAGCGGCGGCAGCTAGTCCTACAGGATCGGCACCGATGATAGCAATAGGAAGTGTCGATAAGTTCATAGTGAAATTTCTTTTTTCTTTTTGGAAATTGGAAAGATGTTTTTTCTGCTTTCATATGAGAGACGTGCGATGTGCAAAAAGGACGCAAGGACGAAATAAAAATGAGCGTTGCATCTTTATAGGTGTCCTTGTCCTTCAACTGCTGCCTGTCGTGTGTCTTCTGTGTTGCGTTGAAAAAGCTGCTCCACAATTACGACATCACGCCACACGCCATCAAGTTGAGCGTACTTTTCATACACACCGACCTCGCGAAAGTCGAGTGAACGAAACAGGGCGAGGCTCGCGGTATTCTTCACAAACACCCGTGAGACCAGTTTCCAAAAGCCTGCCTCTTCCACATTGTGCAAGAGAGCTTCAAGCGTGACCCGACCTGCCCATTAAGCCTTGTTCCCAGGCGAAGACAGCAGCTTGAGTGCGGTCCACCATGTGCAATTTGCTCAAAATAGTGCTCACGTGCCCCTTCACGGTCTTTTCGCTCAGGACTAGCTTTCCGGCAATGGTCGCGTTTGAGTCCCCTTCCGCGATGAGACGGAGGACGTCGCGTTCGCGTTCGGTGAGGTCTGCGAAGGCGGCAGGAACCGAGGGTTTGAACTCGCGCACCTCTTGAACGAGACGTGAGGCCACTCTCGGATGCAGAACTGATTCGCCCCGTGTCGCCTTCCTGACCGCCTCGACAAGTTCCGCTGGATGAATGTCTTTCAAGGTATAGGAGATCGCCCCAGCGCGCAGTGCTGGAAAAATATTCTCATCCTCATAATACGAGGTGAGCACGATCACATATGAGTGTGGACTCACTTGCTTGACAAGGCGCGTTGCCTCAACGCCGTTCATCCCAGGCATTAGCAGGTCCATCAGGACGACATCAGGGCGATACTTCTCAGCAAGCTGAACCGCCTGCTCACCCGATTCTGCCTCACCGACGACCGAGAGGTCGGCCTGAGCCTCAAGGAAGGCACGTACTCCCTGTCGCACAACGCTGTGGTCATCCACGATGAGAATGCTGATAGGCCGGACCGAGTGAGTCATTCTCTCACCTCTGCGTCAGCAAGAAGAGGGACAGGAACGTGTCCCTCTTCATGATTTTCTTTCCCGTTCGGGGCAGGACAAGACGCAACTATTCGTGTTCCTTCCCCCTTCCTGCTCTCTATACGTAGCGTCCCTTCAAACGCCTCAAGACGTTCGTGCATGGACCGCAAGCCGACGCCATTTCTCTCCACGAGTGCCGAGTCGTCTGGGTCGAAGCCACAACCATTGTCCTCAAGGATGAGCGTTACCCGCTCGTGTGTACAGGAGAGGTCGAGGGTCACGGCTGTAGCATGACTATGACGCGCAACATTTGAGAGGGCCTCTTGAGTAATACGAAGCAATGCCTCTTCCATAAGAGGTGGCAAGGCACACCCGTCAATGTGGTGTTGCACGGGAATTTGTTGCTGCCGACTCCACGTTGTCACATACTCCTGGAGTGCTGTCGCAAGACCTTTTTCGCTCAGGACGGACGGGTGTGACGAGTGAAGAAGCGCGGTTAACTCCTGTTGCACTTGATAGGCTAATGCCTCAGCATGCTGGAGGTGAGTACGTGCCGCCTCTGGCTGCGTCCCTATCAGGGTCCGTGCCGTGCTCACTTGCATCGTGAGCGCGAATGCCTGTTGTTTCACACCATCGTGCAGATCACGGAAGATGCGAGCACGCTCGGCAAGCCGTGTATTCTGCTCAAGAAGCACCTGTCGCTGCTCTATGCTCTCCATCAGTTGCTTCGCCAGAAGGTTGAACCGCAACTCTAACACTCCTGTCTCATCCTCGCTCATAACCTGAATATGCTGTTGGTAGTGCCCTGCTGCTACTTGTGTGGTCGCATCGAGCAGACGTTGCATGCGATCAAGAAGTCCACGTGAGGTCATGAAGCTGAGCCCAGCACCGAGAGGGATGGTGATGAGCAAGAGAAGGAGAGCGGCGGGAAGAAAACTACCCACGAAATTCGTGAAGAAGGAACTGGTCGAAACGTCAGGGGGGAGTTGGACATAGACCGCTCCAATCACGTGTCGCCTCTGGTTAAAGACAGGCACGCAAGCCTGACCGAGGCGACCTGTTGCCGTCCCGACGATCAACGTCTCTGCCTCGCCTTTGAGTGCGTGCATGACGAGTGAATATCGCGAAGAGAGGAGTGTAACAGCCAAAACGTGAATTGGATACGCATGCGGATTGGAACTAGCAAGGACAGATCCATCAGGAGCAAGAAGCAGAGCGAACGCGACGAGGTGTGAATCCGGATACGGGAAAGCGAGAGAAGGAACACGGTTCGTCACGTCAGGAGTATTCGTCCCTTCGTCCGTTGGGAGAAGAGGAGCAGGTGCATTGGGTGCAAAGGTGATCTGTGGATCGAGCGACGACCCTATGCCAATATGAGTGCCTGCGCGTTGGGCATACGCGTCTGCGATGCGTTGCGCGTTGCCTAATTCCGTCGTGTCAAGGAGTGGTGAAAAGACGACGACGAAAAACACAATGGACGCACACAGTATTTCTACCAGTAGCACCGCCGCAATAGACACACATGTAGACGAGAACATTATTCGTATTCGTATTGTGGACTTCCATCGAGTCATCGTCGTCACATCCTCCTTTGAGAAATGTATCTCACCTCATCGTATCATACATCCTTCAACCAGGAAAGGTGCTCTACTACAGTAGCAGGGCTTTCCAATTCTAATAAACACAGCAGTGACCTGTGAGGACCAAATCAAG
>CAXUHF010000002.1:0-30127 GCA_964250765.1 uncultured Ktedonobacteraceae bacterium
GAAGACTTCACGAAAACTTTAAGCTTTCCTCACACATTCCACTCTGTTTTGGAGTATGATATAGATGTCAGCATTTTTATGCTAACATAGAGTAAGAATAACGGATAAGAGAAAAAGAGAACGGCACCAACGATGGTGCAGTACGTCCATTTCTGGGGAGATACACATGAAACGGTTTTTGATTATCGGCGGCTCTAGCCTCTTGCTCCTCCTGGGCATTTTGGTGGGTGCTGTCTATGGTAGCGCACGAACACCTGTTGCCAATGCGAGTAGCACAAACTCAACAGCATCGGCTAACACGGTCAGCGCAAGCAGTACCAGTAGTACTCCAAATGATTACTGTACACAATTTCAAGCAGACTTTGCCAAGAAACTCGGCGTCTCTTCTGACAAATTGAAGAGCGCAGAGAGTAGTGCGGCAAGCGATACAATTGATCAAATGGTCAAGGACGGCAAGATCAGTAAGGCACAAGCCGATCAGATCAAGACACAGCTAGGCACTGCTACCAATTGTCAGTTCAAGGGCAATGGCGGCAATCCTGGTAATGTCAACATGCAGAAGATACAACAGTATCTTGTTGCAGCCGAGGCCCAGGTTGCTAAAGGACTTGGTATTAGCTCAGCTAACTTGACCAGCCAGTTGCAGGCAGGCAAGAGCCTTCATGATGTTGCAGCAGCACACAACGTTTCTGATACACAACTCAAGACCCTGCTGAATAACGCTATTCAAAGCGAACTCAAGGCAGCCGTGAGTGCTGGCGATGTGACACAGGCACAAGCCGACATGGTGACAAAGCAACTTAGTAGCAATCCTGCGTTCCTTGACCAGATTATCAATGGACATAAGGGACAACAGGCTGGTGGTGCTTTCAATGGTACCCAGACTGGCTTCGGTTTCTAAGACTTCTCTCTGCTGCACACAAAAAATGGTCCGTATCTCAAAAGATACGGACCATTTTTTGTCAGGAATTTCTTGAGTAAAACTTGACTCTTCATACAGGGTTTCTTGACGCATGCATACTATGCTATAAGTGTCTTATGAAGACGTTATAAAAAATCTATAACCAGATAAACGCAATAGGAGATTATACATATCATGATACGGCGTACACTTCTCATACTTATAGGTTGCGCAGCTGCGCTTCTCTTGATTCTCATCGGTATAGCTGCTTTTATATTCTGGCCCGTAGTTACATCCGCACATACAAGCCAGACAACTCCTACGCCGACTCAGCCCACCGTGACAACAACACCAACGACGCCAAGCGGTACTGGCCTCGGAAAAGTGTTGAAGCAGTATACACCTGATGTGAAGACACAGATTGCACAGGGATTAAAGTTGTCAAATATTCAACTTACGGCTCAGCTACGGGCTGGCAAGACCTTGAGCGACATAGCAACTGCGCAAAACGTTTCAAAAGCACAGCTACAAACAATTGTCTCGAACGCAGTAGAGACAAGCCTCAAGCCTGCTGTTGATGATGGCACGATCACGCAGAAGCAGCTTGACAAACTAGCGAAGAGATATGCGAATAATCCAACTCTGCTAGACAAGTTGCTCGGTGGCAAGGCAGCAAAAGCCACACCTAAAGTCACTCCTACTCCTGTTCAATAGGTTTATAGGGACCGATGTATCGCGTCCTCTTGGCTTTTTCAATCGCCAAAAAGGACGCGATATATCGGTCCCTACATGCATGCAAAAATATCGTGTACAATATGTATATGTATTTTCCAACGACACGTGTGCTGACTGTGCTGGAATTGTTGCAGTCACGACAACAAATGAGCGGTATTGAGCTTGCGCAACGCCTTGAGGTAGACTCACGTACTGTGCGACGCTATGTGACGATGCTGCAAGATATGGGTATTCCTGTCGAGTCAAAACGGGGCCGTTATGGAGCGTATCATTTACGCCCAGGCTTTAAGTTGCCACCGCTCATGTTTCGTGATGATGAAGCGTTCGCCCTGACCATTGGACTTATCGTGGCACGGAAACTGGGCTTAGCCGTTGCTGCTCCCGCCGTTGAAAGTGTCCTTGCTAAAATCGAACGCGTCTTGCCGCTTGCCTTACAAGAACATGTACGTGCCGTGCAAGATACGCTCGTCTTTGACTTTAATCCCGCACAAAACGCACCTTCCAGCGAGGTTGTGACAACACTATGTATGGCGTCATTGCAAAAGAGGCGCGTCCAGCTACACTATCGAGCGTGGAGTGGCGAAGCGACGGAGCGGGGACTGGACTCTTATGGGTTGGTATGTCGTTCTGGCTTTTGGTATACGGTAGGCTATTGTCACTTGAGGCAAGACTTACGCTCGTTTCGCCTTGACCGCATTATCTCGGTGACGATGCATGAGGAAACCTTTGTGCCACCGCTTGATTTTGATTGCCTTGACTTCATCACACGTTCACTACCAATGGTGCCCGCAACATGGCTGGTCGATGTGCTTCTCGAAACAACGCTGGCGGAGGCACAGGAAATGGTTTCACCTTCGGTAGCAATTCTTGAACCAGAGGCACATGGTGTAGCGTTTCGTACCTACGTCTCCAATCTTGACTGGATAGCCTACGTGTTAGCAGGTCTGCGCTGTCCCTTTGTGATCCGTAATCCGCCCGAACTACGCGATACGATGCATGAATTAGCGGCGCATATTGTAGCAATGGCAGTACGAAATGTGTAGGGGTCTAATTCTATTACGCCCTTTTGGCAGTTGACTATGTTGGAGGATGTTGAAACACCTCACCAATCCTGCTAGCAAGGTTAATCGCCACGAGGGTGTAATAGAATTAGACCCCTACAGTTGACGCATCCTCTGTGTTTTGTTCAACCTCATCATGTGGTTCACGTGCTACTGTAACCCCGTCGCAATAGACTCAAATTCTTCACGCGGGAAGGCTCGTAGTGTTTGTGTGCGCATACTCCCCTGGGCAATCGTGCCCAGGATGAGCCGAGCCGCCGTTTGATCGTCGGGTGCCTCCGTAATCACAATATAATCAAATTGACCCATGACAAGATAGAAACCGATCAGTTTTCCACCTGCCTCTTTCAGTGCTGCGTCAAACGTTTGCAAGCGTTCTGGTGCGTTCTTAGCCTCTCGTATGCCTTGCTCCGTGAGGTTCACCAGGCTAATGTAGGTCGCCATTTTGTTCCTCCACGTACTTGCTCACTAGTACTAACTACACAAAATCTTTAGGGGTCGCTACTCCCCATTGTACACGCCAGATTCGTGTGACACAAGCTTGACATTATCTTGCTACATCATTGTCTGTCAACAAAAAGAGTGCATGTCACTGTATTTCAGTGACATGCACTCTTTTTGTTGACGTAAAAATTAACCTGTTATGAGTGAAGAAGCTCCATCAATCCAGATTTCAGTTCCTGTGATGTGAGTGGCTGCATCCGAGGATAGAAACAGGACTGCTTGTGCAACTTGTTCGGCGGTTGCAGGCTTGCCATCGCCCAGAGGAATCTTACCCTTTGGATACTCGACTGGAAACTTGACCTTCTCAACATTCTTTGACTGTGTATTGTCGCTGATCTCAGTGTCGGTTTGACCAGGACATACAACGTTCACGCGAATATTTTGTGGTGCGAGTTCTACGGCAAGCATCTTAGTAATCGCAACCTGACCCGCTTTACTTGCTGAATAAGCGGTAGCACCCGTATTGCTGAACACACGTGTACCGTTGACCGACGCTATAACAGTAACAGCACCACCCTGCTTCTTGAGGTAGGGAACAGCGTACTTGATTGTCAGAAATGTTCCTGTCAAATTTGTATTGATCGTGTTTGACCAATCTTGTAGCGGTAGTTCTTCAATGGGTGCCCACACGCCATTGATACCTGCGTTTGCGAGCACGATATCCAGGCGTCCCCACTTGTTAATGACTTCCTGTACGCCGCGCTGTACTTGCTCTTCCTGTCCGACATCAGCGACCACTGACAATGCCTCTTGTCCACTCTTTAAAATCTCGGCAACTGTTTCCTTCACCTCATCTGCTGTATGGCTGACAACCGCTACTTTGACACCTTGTTGTGCCAGTAGTACAGCCGTAGCCTTACCAATACCAGACCCCGCACCCGTGATGAGCGCAACCTTATCTGTAAATGCCATTTCTGGTCGATTCCTTTCTCTTCACTAGACGTTTATATCATGTCATTCCCCCTTTTCACGTCTTATGACCAAAAAATGTTTCAATGCAGATAGAAATATTGACGTTTCTGGTGAAGGATTTCTCCGATTGTGTTCTCTTGAATGCTCAAAGGCTAATTTTCAGAGTCGCAAGCCCTTACGAAAACGTGCATACTATAGAACATTGTTTTGTAACGCGAAGACAAGGAGAATAATATGCGACTCAGAGACTACGTAAACGAGCGGCTCGATCAGGGCGATGGGCAGGCAGTGATTGAGGGCCTGCAAAGAACAATGCAATGCAGTTTAACCGATGCAATCAATAACGTTCCAGACGAAGATTGGAATGCTGAAATCAAAAATAGACAAAAAGAGTCCGATGGGCAAATCCTGATCTGGCTAGCAGACCAGGATGACCCTAGCTATAGCATCCAGGAATAGCAAAACAATAGGATATTCTGTAGGGACCGATTTATCACGTCCTTTTAGCCTTTTCAATCGCCGACAAGGACGTGATAAATCGGTCCCTACAGAATACGCGTGAGCTTATTTAGGAAACACAAAGAACTCGACGACATATCCATCTGGGTCGAGAACATAGAGTTGCTGTACACCGTCGCCACGTGGACGTGGACCACCAACAATTTCTATGTTGTGGGAACGGAGATGCTTTTGGGCTTCTTCCAGATTGTCAACCTCAAAGGCAATATGCGTGACATGCCCTATAGCTAACTCATCACTACGATATGTAGCAACTGTTTGTGTAGCACGGCCCTCTTCGACTTCGCCGATAAGATGTATATGTGCTGTTCCCTTACGAAACCATGCTCCAGGAAAATCGAAGTTGCTGGGGCGCGGTTCCTCATTCATTCCTAGTATCGTCACATAAAAGTGGCGTGAACGCTCGACATCTTTGACCAACAGTGCTGCGTGGTCTAGTGCACGAATATTCATATACGCATGCTCCTTCCTGTTTTATTGTCCCTTAAACACTGGCTGCCGTTTCTCCGCGAACGCCTTCATTGCCTCGGTGACATCCTCAGATGCAAAGCACCTTTGGATGAAGGCATACTCACTTTTCAACTGTGTTGTCAGATCAACATCGGGCGAAGTGGCAAGCAGACGTTTTGTCAGGGTAAGCGCGAGCGGTGGTCCTGCCGCGATACGGCTTGCATAGTCCACCACGGCTTGAGCAAAGTTCTCTGCTGGCAATACGCGACTTACAAGCCCGATGCTTTCAGCCTCTTCTGCAGAGATGTCACGCGCGGTCATAATCAATTCGGTTGCTCGTGATGTGCCAACGAGACGCGGCAGAAAGTAGCTAACACCTGCATCGGGCGAAAGGCCACGCCTCAGATAGCCAGTTGTGACGCTGGCGTTCGCATTCATCAGACGAATATCTGCCCCCAGAGCTAACCCCAATCCAGCACCAGCCGCCGCTCCGTTGATCGCCGCAATGATTGGCTTATCACTATTTACCAACGCAAGAGCTTGCCGTCCGACCCATGCAAGATCGTCCAATTGTACATGACGGCTCTGTGTACGAGCGGCTTGTGTTGCTGCAACATTTGTCGGCGTGAGATCAAGGCCAGCACAAAAACCACGACCTGCACCAATGATAACAAGAACCCGTACCGCATCGTCAGCCGAGGCATCCTCGATGGCTTGTGGTAATTCTTGAGCAAGTTGCGTATTGATTGCATTCAATTTGTCTGGTCGGTTCAACGTAAGTGTACAAACACCATTCGGTGTCGTCTCTGTAAGAATGTGGATGTATTCTTGGTGCATAGTGTCTCCTTTGACAAACCATTCAGTCTGAAATCAGTATATCATGGCACAATAAAGGACACCAACATCCCTACATCACCTCTTTCCATAATTGACGCGTTACCGCCTGCGGGTCATTCGTTACGGAGCGTGCTGTGTTAAACAGCATGGTTGCACGGTGTTCTTCGTCGTAGCGAGGCCATGCTGGTAGCCCCTGTACCTGCGTCAGGTCTTTGCCATGTGCGAAAGCAATCCATGTTGCATGCATTGCATCCGCGATAGACTGAGGTGCATCCGCGCCTCCCGTAAGTATGGCGGCGGTTCTGTGCTGAAGCGTGTTGAACACAAATGGAATTTCAAGTGCATGACATGCACCTAGCACACCTCCATAGACAGGTGTAGGCCAATCGAAGCGATACATCCATGCTGATGCTCCATGTTTTGCCTGTTGCTCTGCAACGCGAATAGCTGGAATACGGAACGTACGGTCGGTCAAAAACGCTTCCCACGCAGTTGATAGAGGTGCCTCATGGCGTTGAACCTCATAGGTAGCAAGTATCTCGTTTGCTCTATCTCCAAAGAGTGTCGTCAAGAGCTTGTTATCCACATGTTGTTGATTAGGATCAAACATGGTGAATAGCTTCATCTCATCTAGATTTGTCCCAACTAATACGTCAACTCCTGCCGCTGAGCCATCCGCGATAGCATCTATCGAGCGTTGAGGCAGTGACACGCCATCGACAACAGGGCTAAAAGCACGCCACTGTACTGAACTTGGTAGCGTCGCCTGTGCTTTGAGAATATCATCTACAGGTGTTGTGAGAAGACGATCCATATCGTGAGGACCGAGTTCAAGTGCATGGAGGAAACCTTGTGTTCCGTTCGCGGCTGTTTGACTACTGTTGACACGATGGGCAGCACCACTTTGCAGGATGGCACGTTTGAAAAAACCGTGTGCTGCTGGCATAGCGAGCAACGCACCGATGCTCATAGCACCAGCAGATTCACCGAAAATAGTTACGTTATCGGGATTGCCTCCGAATGCCGCAATATTCTCGCGTACCCACGTTAATGCCGCGATCTGATCGAGTAAGCCATTGTTGCCGGATGTTGTATACTCCTCGCCTGCATATTCAGCGAGATACAGAAAGCCAAGTGCACCGAGCCGATAGTTAATGGTAACAACCACAACATCGCCCTGTGTCGCAAAGGATGTACCGTTGTACCAGGGAGTCGAGCCGGAGCCAGTTACAAAACTTCCACCATGAATCCACACCATAACTGGTCGCCGTGCATCATCGGCTCCCGGCGACCAGATATTGAGAGTCAGACAATCTTCACTCATCGGCCCTGGAAGAGTGCCGAATGATCCGTCTGATGCCTGAGGTGAGATCGCGCCGAATTGTGTAGCCTCGCGTACTCCTGCCCATGCCTCTAATGGTTGGGGAGCGCGAAAGCGCAACGGCCCCAGTGGTGGTCGTGCAAAAGGAATGCCTTTCCAGACTGAAACTTCATCTTTCTGTGTGCCTTGCACTTTGCCATACTTTGTTTCGACGATTGACGTTGCGCCCATTGCTTCCTTCTATCCTATTCTCGCAGCAAACACTGTTTGTAGTGCTCTATCTACCTACTAACGTAATCAATACGTCTTATCATACCTCAAACAAGGAGTGCATGGAGAAGTTTTTAGAGGCTTTCAGCCGCCTGACGCACCGCTTCACTAAGTGTTGGATAGGGAAGGATGGAAGATGCAAGTGCCTCTATTGATAATCCAGCCTGCATCGCAACCACAATGGGAGCCAGCAAATCGTCTGCACGTGCACCAAGAATGTGTCCCCCCAGGATTTTTCCTTGCGCGTCCACTAGCAACTTGACTAACCCTTCGGTTTCGTTTTGTGCGATGGCTCGTTCTATCTCTTTGAAATGCATTCGTCCAACCTTGTACTCTTCACCTGCCTCCCGTAGTTCTTCCTCGGTCTTCCCTACATGTGCAAGTGGTGGATTTGTATATGTCACCCACGGCACAATGCGTTCACCGAATGGTTGAGGATGCTCTGAGAGCACGTTTTGCGCTACCCATTTTCCATGTTCAGTCGCAAGATGCGTAAATTGGTAGTCTCCTATTACGTCGCCTACCGCCCAAATGTGCGACACGTTGGTACGCAGAGTAGCATCAACGGAGATACCTTTCTTCGTTGTCTCGATACCTATCACCTCAAGGTCAAGCGTTTCGATTGCTGGCTTCCGACCAATTGATAATAATATCTCATCAACTACCAATTCCTCTTCCACCTGCTTGTTTGTCCTAAATGTGAGACGTTTTCCGTCCTCTGTACGATGGACGGAAAGAAGTTCGATGCCGCTCTCGGTTCGTATCCCTTCTGTATGTAACAGTGTTAGAAGTGCGTCAGCAACCTCACGGTCTTCTTTAGCAAGAAGGGAGGAACTGTGTTCTAACACGGTTACATCCACTCCAAAGCGATGAAACATTTGTGCAAACTCTATACCTATTGCACCCCCTCCCAGAATAGCCAATCGTCGTGGGAGCGTAGGAAGCGCGACAGCTTCAACATTTGTGATAAAGCCTGCCTGTTGTAAACCGTCAATTGGCGGTATCACCGTCTCATTTCCTGTCGCAATGATGATGTGCTCCGCCCGAATCGTATGTTTTGTAGGTTCGCTTTGTTTTTCCGGCTTGCTCGTTACCACGACTTCATGTGCTGAAATAAAGCGCGCCTCACCCCTAAAGACCTCTACTCCGTTCTTTTTTAACTCTGCTTGTGCCTCATCAGTACTACCACCTCGCATATCGTTAATGATGTGTTGCACGTAGGCTTGTACCTCTTCCCAGTTAGCTGAGGGAGTTGGAATGTGTAAACCATAACGGGCTGCGTGTTGTGTCCGGTATAAAAGATCGGCAATAAAAAGCAGTGTTTTTGTGGGATCACAGCCATAATTCAGACAGGTGCCACCGATTTCGTCACGCTCTATGAGTGCAACGCGCACTCCCTGCTGCTCGGCTATCGTAGTCGCGGCTGTACTTCCCGCCGCTCCTGCTCCAATAACGAGTACATCATACTGTAGTTCCGTCATTGTATCTTATCTCTTCCTATATTCATGCAAGAAATCTCGAAGACAGTATATTTCATTGTCTGCTACTATCTTACTACGTCCAGTGTCATAGGCATGGTTCTCTATAACCCCTACATCCGTTCTTTCCTCAAAAACCTACCGATGAAAGGCATTCCCCTGTGGGTACCCTGGTTCCCATCTCTGGCTTCTAAACAGCCCTGCTCTGTAAGCCTTAAGCTTTCATGTTAGACCCAAATATGCTTATAATGAATGAATAGTGGCTTAGGAGTTGTTTTTTGTAGTATTGTAGTACTATATATCAATAGTAATCGTAAGGAAAATAGATAGTATGATTCTTATCACGGGCGCAACGGGCAATGTTGGTAGCAAACTGCTTACGGAACTTCTCGCACGTAAGGCAACGGTTCGCGCACTTGCACGTAAGCCAGAGGATGTAGAGCGTTTGAAAGCGCAGGGTATTGATGCCGTACTTGGCGATATAACAGATAGAGAAAGTGTGCGTACCGCCCTACAGGGTGTGACGCACTTTTATATCCTTTCGCCGAGTACTCCACAATTGGCAGAGATCGAGGGTGCACTTGTCGATGAGGCGAAACAAGCAGGCGTCCAGCATATCGTCAAGCATTCAGTACTAGGAGCCGATGTAGACGCTATTTGCCCATTTACAAGCATTCATGCACAGGCCGAAGCCGCGATACAAGTATCAGGGATTCCATACACCTTCTTGCGTCTGAACTCCTTTATGCAAAACTTCGTTCCCTCTCATGCGCGTTCGATTATCGCACAAGGCACATTTTATGAAGCTCTTGCGGACGCGCGAGTCAGCCATGTTGATACACGCGACATTGCTCTCGCAGCTGCCAACGTACTCACCGAAACAGGCCATGAGGGACATGCATATGATATTACGGGACTAGAGGCACTCACCGACACACAGATAGCCGAGAAACTTTCAACACTGCTTGGCAAACAGATTACCTATACACCTGTTCCTGACGAAGCTATGAGGCAGGGACTTCAGGCGGCAGGACTTTCCAATTGGTATGCTGACAGCCTGGTTAAACTCTATCAGTTCTATCGTCAAGGTGGTGGCGCACCTGTTAGCCCCGATCTTGAGCAACTTATACGACAGAAGCCTCGCACCATGGATGCCTATCTACAAGAAAATGTAGCAGCATTCATAGGCTAGAATATTCAGAAACACAGAAAAGGTGTCGCAATTGCGACACCTTTTCTGTGTTTCTGAATATTCTAGCGCACACTCTTAATCGGCAGAATGCACAACGCACCTGCTAATGTGGCAATGGCAGCAATCGTGAACAATGCTGGATAGCCATGAAAGATGCCAAACGCGACGAAGGAGATCACAGGGAAAAATAATTCTGGTAGAATATTTGCTGCTGTGATAAAGCCCAAGTCTTTGCCCTGACTCTGTACCTGTGGCAAAACTTGCGTCGCAAGAGCGATGTCAGCAGAAATGTAGATACCAAATCCAATGCCAAAGACTGCCGCGACAATCAGTACTGTAGTCCACCCTGGCACAAAAGCGAGGAGCAACAAGGCAATCGTCATAACGATACTTGCCACAACCACAAATATCTTGCGTCTCTGCAAACGGTCCGAAATGATGCCCGCGATAATCGTCGAGACGATAAGTGTGAGTGTGTAGATGCCCTGGAAAATTGATACTCCTTGCTGCGCAGTTTGCCCTGGAAAGATCTTCTCATAATGTACGACATCATTCAGGTAGAACAGGATAAACTCTACAAGAATGGTTTGGGCCATAATCACCAGAAAGCGAGCAAGCCACGTGTAGCCGAAATCGGGATATTTCACTGGATTGATGAAGAAATGACTCCAAAACTCGCGGAACGAGAATGGCGGAACACTCTCCTTCGAGATCGGTGTCTCGCGGACGAATACGGCAAAGAGCATAATAATCACGAACAAAATGCCCGCAACAACATAATACGAAATTTGCGTCGATTTGATCACCTGTGCGATAAGAATAATTCCGATAAGCGTACCAAGTGGCTGCGCCAAACCAACAAAGGCCGAAACAGTGGCACGTTGTCGTATCGGAACCATATCAGGAATGATTGCCAGTACTGGTGAAAGCACTGCTCCCATCACAAGTCCAAACGCTCCCAATTCAACCGCTAAAAGCGGAATATTTGGTGCATTTGCCATAAACAGCAGGGCGACCACCACAAGCAACATACCGCCAACAATCCACGGACGACGACGCCCGAAGCGTGACGAGGTGCGATCACTAAACGCACCCGCGAGAGGTTGTGCGAGCACGGATGTGACGCCTGCAATGAAGATGATGAACGAAAGCGTTGATATCTTGTTTTGAGGATCGAGAACCGCAACCTGAGCAGGAAGTAGAAGTTGATACAGTGGAATAATCGACAACCATACGACAACGTTCGCAAGAGATAATAGCAGTTGGAATAATGGTGTTACCGATTTTGTTGGAGCTTGAGCCGCATCCGATGCGCCCGGCAATATCGCTGGCGTATCGGTAAGAGGTGCAAATTCAGACAAGATGGTTTCCTTTCGATGTATGCTTACTCGTTGTGTCGCTAAACAGTTAATACAACTTTACCGCGTGTCTTGTTCTCGCTCATTGCCTTATGCGCCGCCGTTGCTTCTGTCAGAGGAAAGGTATCATCAACCGTGACATGTACCTGTCCAGAGGCAATGTAATGCAGTAAGGCATGACTTGCTCGCATCTGATCTGCAAGATTCTGAACATTTGTGTTATAGCCAATAATGCTCAGACATTTGGGAATCAACATTTGCGTGACAACTGGTGTAACGGCACCTGTCAATGTACCATAGACGACCATGCGTCCATTAAGTGCCAGACAGCCGAGACTTTGTTGTCCAATCTCGCCACCGACGGTCTCCAATACAATATCTACTCCTTGCCCCTGTGTGGCTTGCATTACCTGCTCAACCCAATTCTTCTCAGAAGTTCGTACTACAGCATCAGCACCTTGAGCACGAATGAATGCTTCTTTACTCTCATTCGTTGTTGTGCCAATGACCATACTTGCTCCCATGAGTTTTGCCAGTTGGACTGCTAGTGTCCCGACGCCACCAGCAGCGGAGTGTATTAGCACACGTTCGCCTTGCTGAAGACGTGCGGCTTTCTCTAAGGCGAGATAGGCAGTTTGCCCTTGTATAGGAACCGCGACCGCCTCTGCAAAACTCACCTCATCGGGTAGAGGAATCACGAGTCCCTCATCAGCTACTGCATACTCCGCATACCCTCCGTTGACAAGTGATACAACGCGTGTTCTCTTGCTCACCGTTGAGACTCTAGCTCCTACCTCTTCTATAATACCTGCAACCTCAAACCCTAGCGTTAGTGGTAAGGGTGCAAGGTTAGGATAACTACCATTCCGTTGTCCTATATCTGCGAAGTTGACCCCCGCCGCTGCGACCTTGATTAACACCTGATTGTTGTCGGGTGTAGGACGCGCCACCTCTTCTACGTTCATTGCATCAAGACCACCGCGCTGGTGAACTCGAATTGCTTTCATGAAATGCTTCCTTTCGTTCATATCACGATTGTTACACAAGTTATGTTAAGAAAAACACCTATCTTTCTTTGCCATAACTTGTGTAACACTGTTTATAAGTGTTGACGTTGCTCTTGCGAGGGTTGTTGCTGTTGTCCATTGGTCGATGAAAACAACTCCATTGCGATGGGGTCAATTACTGTACCTGTGCGTGTATATCTTCCCGATGGTTGACCTGTTTTATGATTACGCATAATCGAAACTAACCAGCCTGCGCTTGACTTTGTACGCTCTAGCTGCTCTTCGGCACCCTGTGCGCGCTGTAGACGTGTAATTAAATTATTCAGTGTACCAGCCACTGACCATAATACGTTTTCAGAGGTAAGTGGAACACGTGCACTCAAGTCACCATTGGCAACACGCGTCTGCGTTTGCAGAATCATAGAGATGCTCTGGTCCAATTGCACCTTCTGTTGTGCCATGACCTCTGCTTGCTCCGAAAGGTCACGCTCAAGACGTGCTACCTCTTCTGCCTGGTCTCGTTCGCGCAAAGCGCGTTGCAGGCTACTTACCCACAAAAAGGAAATGCCAGCTGTTGCGCCTTGCACGACAGCTGGCAAGACGACGCCTTGCACAAACACCAGAGAGGCAGGATAATTGAAGTCCTTTGCATGTGGCATAAAAGTAATCGCGAAAAAACAGAAAAGCGTATTGAGAATGGCGAACACAAAGGCGGCTCCTGCTGGTAGTAAGGCAGCAGCAAGCAGCGTGGGTAGGATAAGTATTGCAAAAGACGAGATAACTTGAAAGCTTAAACCGCTTGGCGTTGTAAAGAGGTTCATCATGATACCTATCGCGTGAACCAGCACAAGAATCAGACCAGCCCAAAACACCAAGCCTCGATGGTTGAGTACTATTGAAATACCAATTGCTATAAAAGAGACAACGAGCACAATCGTCAATGCACTGTTAAGGCCGGCCATAGCCGAAGGCACAGAACCAAAATTGAGAAAGATTAGAATAAAAATGACGATGCTTGTGAGGCGTCCTTGACGTGCAATTTCGCGTACCTCTAAGGATGCATTTGGAGGGGGGACAGGTGGAGCTGTAAAACGATACCACCAATCAAAGTAGTTGCGGCGTTTGCGTGTAGCCAATCGTACATTTTGTAACACACTATCGTTAAATTCACTTTGCATTGTACCAATCCGCCAATCTTTTGTACTTTGTTCAAATACTTCATGCAAATCAATGCCTCGTACAAGCTGTTTTTTTGATTACCTGTATTGCACAATTTTCCATGCTTGCAAGTCAAAAAGGACTCGCTCAATTTGCTCTGGTGTTGCTCTCAACTGTTGCGCGATTTCCTCTACTGTCCTTTTCCCGTCTATATATGCGTACACCTGAAAATGAGTACGTGGTAATCGAGCAAGGTCTGTTTGCTGAAGTGTACCAAACCGTTTTGGAATGTGTGTCTGAGAAACTTCCCCTATTGGTACCAATTGTCGTGATGGTACCGGAGATGATGTTGGTGGTGCTAACGTTTGTTTAGGCGAAGCTGTAAATAACCAGGGTATGACATCTAGCCGTGCAATTATTTGCAGTGCGTTTTCACCTGTAAGATATGTTCGTCCACTTTGCAGTGAGCAAGAAATAACTTTTCCACCATCAACATGAATTTCAATGTGGGCTGACTCTCTTCCCACTCTCGCTCTCGGTACATCTGCTACAAGATTTCCAGAAAGTTGACGCCGTGAAAGTGTTGAGAGCATTGTTTCAAGATCAAGGTTATACACTTGAGACATCATTTGCTCTTTTCGATGAAGTACCTCCACCACTAAAATAGAACAGGTCTATATATTCAAGCGCGAATATCTTTGAAACATGAATACGCAACTACCCGAAAAGTTATTGTTCTTATATGATGTTAATGTATGCCACTATGTATGTCAAATGTTAAACAGTGTTTATAGTACTCCCTTGAAAAATATTAATAACTTTTTTATGTGTATTGTTGTTATGATGAGCTTTATGGTACAATAATCTCGCTGATTCTATAGCTGCTTAGAAGAAACTGCGATAAAATATACATGGTCAATGACTTCAACAAAGCTATTGAGAAGTATAGGAGAGTACTTCTCAACTCATTCTGGTTTTTACCAGCTGCTATCTCTTTTGCGGGTCCGTGTTTGGCTTACCTTTTCTTGACGCTAGATCACAATCTACTGCCAAATCAGGAGCAGTATATCTTTCATGGCGGGACGGCGGAAGCAAGTATCATTCTCTCGACTATCGCCGGGTCACTGATTACGGTTGCAGGACTCGCGTTCTCAATCACAATCGTAGTGCTTCAGCTTGTATCGAGCCAATACACGCCACGTGCTTTACGAGGGTTTTTGCAGGACCGTGTGACACAGGTTGTCGCTGGTGGCTTCTTTGCCATTTTTGCGTACTCTATCATCGTCCTTGCTGCTATTACTGAAGCTTCTACAAACACTCGCAGCTTCCTACCAGCCTTTAGCATTTTAGGAGCTATTGGTCTCGGTTTCGTCGGTCTAGCCTTTTTGTTGATTTTCGTGCATCATATTGGACGTGTGATTCAGGTGTCCGATATCGCTGCGCGTATTGCTGCACAGACGTTGCAAGCTATTGAACATCCATATCCTGTATGGGAACCGACGGAAGTCTCAACAGCGCGCTTTATACCAATTGCATATGGTGCTAAGGAGCCAGCACGCATTCTTGCGAGACGTCCAGGCTATGTGCAACGTGTAGAATTTGCTAGCCTCATGAAATATCTTCTTTGTCCAGGCTTTCAGCTACGTCTGCTCGTATGCCCTGGCGACTTTGTGACCGAAGAAACGGTGATCGCCGAGGTGCAGCCAGCTTCTATGGCAGATGCGGAATGCATAAAAGCCATTCATGAGCACGTCACGATTGAACGGGAACGCGATATTGAGCAGGATGCACGCTTTGGAGTGCGACAACTCGCCGATATCGCGCTGCGGGCACTCTCGCCCGCCATTAACGATCCCACAACTGGTGTGTTATGCATCAAATATTTACAGGCTGTGTTTGAGCAACTGATTCACCGTCTGCCCATTACAAGCACCTATAGTTTTGCGGGCGGCATGAGTGGTCTAGAAATTCGTCAACCAACGCTTGATGAATACCTCGAAGTATTGCTTGAGATTGGTCATTATGCAGGCGGTAATATCCGTGTTCTCAATACACTGCTCACTGCTCTTGCGCGTGTCACCGAGATTGCGACACGCTTTGATAAACAGGAATATCAAGCATTGCTCGCCGCTATGACAGCATCTCTTACCGCGCAACTTCCTCCAAAGAATGCAGAAAAGAGTGATGAATCATCTCTGTGGAGCAACTGGTTATGAGCGTGGTTGCTTCTTACTTGCCTCTATTATGCCCATTGGTTATATAATAAATAATAAGAAAGCTTTTTGGTTCTCCATCCATTAGGGGAAATGGGTGAAAATGCAGGGAGACCGCTAGGGTCTCCCCTACATTTTACACCTACATGTAGGGGAGACCCTTGCGGTCTCCCTGTTTCCCTTGATAGACCTCAACTATGCATGATGTGTATAAAGAGAAAGGACACCGTTCGATGAGTCTCAACTTAGCAACGATGCTTGCCGAGACGAGCAAACGTAAACCAGATCATACCGCTCTTATCTTCGATGATTTCAAAATGTCATATAGTCAACTGGATGCCGCCTCAAATCAGTTTGCCAATGCTCTTGTGACTGCTGGTATTCAACCTGGGCAAAAAGTTGCCCTTATGCTACCCAATATTCCGCAATTCGTCATTTGCTTTTATGGGATCGCCAAAGCTGGCGCGACTATTGTTCCGCTTAATGTGTTGCTCAAAGCCCCCGAAGTGTCCTATCATTTACAAGATAGCGATGCCGTGATGCTTGTGGTCTGGGAAGGCTTTGTTGCCGAAGCTGTCAGCGGCTACCAACAAACAGAGACATGCCATTCTCTTGTGATCGTCAATGCTCCTGGTTCAACTGTTGTACCCGATGTGCAAGGTGCAACCAGTCTGAACGCGATGATGGCGAAAACCGCATCTACCTTTGAGATGGTGCCAACCATGCCCGACGATACCGCCGTCATCCTCTACACCAGTGGCACAACAGGCAGACCGAAAGGGGCTGAGCTAAGCCACTTCAACCTGTTCTTTAATGCTCGAACTTCAAAAGACTCGTTGGGAATTGATTGGCGCGATGACGATGTTGGTCTGGTCGCTTTGCCGCTCTTTCATTCCTTTGGTATTAGTTCCGTCATGAACGTTCTGATAACAGTTGGCGCAACGCTGACTCTGATGGCTCGCTTTGAACCCGTGAAAGCCTTCGAGCTTTTTCAGCGTGACCGTGTGACGACCTTTGCTGGCGTCCCAACCATGTATATCTATATGTTGAACCATCCTGATCGTAAGAAATACGACTTATCAAGTTTGCGTACCTGTATCAGTGGTGGCGCAGCTAATCCTGTCGAGGTATTGCAAGCCTGGAAAAAAGAGTTTGGCGTCACAATATTAGAAGGTTATGGTCTCTCGGAAACATCACCAACGGCATCGTTCAACGTCTTGTTCAAACCTACGAAGCCAGGAACCGTTGGCTTACCCGTATATGGAGTTGAGATGCGCGTGGTCGATGCCAACGATCAGGAGGTTCCCATTGGCGAAGTTGGCGAAATCGTCATTCGTGGTCACAATGTGATGAAGGGCTATTATAAGCGGCCTGAAGCCACGGCAGAAGCTATTCATAATGGCTGGTTTCATAGTGGCGATATCGGCAAGATGGATGAGGATGGCTACTTCTCGATTGTTGACCGCAAGAAAGATATGATTATCCGAGGCGGCTTCAACGTTTATCCACGCGAGATCGAGGAGGTGCTGTACGAGCATCCAGCGATATCCGAAGTCGCAGTCGTTGGCATACCCGATGCCAACATGGGTGAGGAGGTCAAAGCCTTCGTCTACTTGAAACCCGGCACTAAAGTGAGCGAAGAGGATATCCGCACATTCTGTAAAGAGCGCGTCGCTGCCTACAAATATCCCCGCACCATTCAGTTTCTGGACGCGCCATTACCCAAGAACGCAACAGGCAAAATTCTGAAACGCGAATTAAGAACAATGTAGAATTGTGTATCTCACAGAAAACGGTGTTTGGCAAGGCCAAACACCGTTTTCTGTGAGATACATTTATGGCCTTGTGCCATGATGTGGACGCCCTAACTGCTGGGGTAACAGTGCATAGGCATCACGCACCCATTCACATAGGAGAGGGCGTGTCTCTCTAGGGTCGATGATCTCCTCGATGATGAAACGCTCGGCTGTACGAAATGGCGAACGAACGGCATCTAAGCGTGTCCGAATCTCCTCAAACAGTGCTTTTGGGTCGTCGCTCGCGTCGAGTTCACGACGGTACGCGGCCTCGATTCCACCTTCCACAGGCAAAGAACCCCAATCGGCAGAAGGCCATGCATAGCGTTGTGTGAACGCATGTCGATTGGTCATTCCAGCACCACCAACGCCAAAGACACGCCGAATAATCACCTCTGCAGCTGGCACTGTGGCTTGATAGACCGCCGAAATCGCGCGCACTCCATAGCGAATGGTACCCCTGCGTTCGGCCTCGCGTCCAATCGCTAATCCAGGCTGATCGGTCAGCGTGACAATCGGCAAATGAAAGGTCTGACACAAGTCAACAAGTCGAATCATTGCATCAGCACCCTCAACCGTGAGACCCCCGCCACCCATGTATGGATCGGCTGCGATGACTCCGACTGGATGTCCATCGAGTCGTGCAAGAGCTGTCACTGTTGCACGACCGTAGCGCGCAAGCTCGAAGACCGAACCCTCATCGAAGATAGCCGCAAGAATGGGGCGAATGCGATATGGGCGACGCGCATTGCGTGGAATTGCTGTCAGTAACGATTCGTCACGACGTGCTGGTGAGTCTGTAGGAGACTGTACGGGTGGTAGTTGAAAGACATTTTGTGGGAGATACGACAGGAAACGACGCATTAACGTGAAGGCTTCTTGCTCGCTTTGTACAACGACATCGACGGCACCACTCGTACGATGAATCGCTACGCCACCCAATTCCTCTTTCGTCAAGTCTTCGCCCATCCCCGATTTCACAACGGGCGGCCCCGCCACAAATAATTGTGCAATACCTTCGATCATCACAGAAAAGTGTGAGGCCGCCAGTCGTGCCGCTCCTAAGCCCGCTACCGAGCCTAGACATGCGGCAGTGACAGGAACAAGACTCAGGTTATCCACAACATAGTCCCAACCAGGATTTGCAGGCACATAGGTGAAGCCATGTTGCTCAAGCATCTTCACACTACCACCACCACCTGTTCCATCAACTAGTCGGACAAGTGGAAGCTGCAGATTATTAGCGAGTTGTTCCGAATAGACCTGTTTCCCAATAATTGCGGCATCGGCGGCCCCACCACGTACTGTAAAATCATCACCACCCACGACAACCTTGCGACCCTCAATGCGTCCTGTGCCAAATACAAAATTCGCTGGACGAAATGCCGTCAACTGTCCATCGTCGCTATACTCGGCGGTTCCTGCGAGTGCACCTGTTTCGTGAAACGTATCGGCATCAAGTAAAAGCGCGATTCGTTCACGTACTGTTAAACGACCTTGCATGTGATGCTTTGCGATTTTTTCATCCCCGCCCATCGCATGTGCTAATTGTTCACGACGATGCAGTTCGTCGAGTTCCGGTTCCCATGTCATACATATCATCTTTCTGAACTTTGTTTAGAGGAAAAGAATCTGTCATTGCTATTCTACTCCAAAATAAGTATGCCGAAGAAAATATTCATGCAATCCAAATTGAAATAGGTGTCGTAGTATAGTGTGAGAAGACGTTGAGGTTTGATAAAAGAACTCAAATCTAGTTCGCTATACCATACAACGATAATCTTCTCGCTTACATGTACATTATGTGTAAGTATCGCACTTGGGGAAGTGCAATGTTCTCCTTACTTTTTAGTAGCATACACACTGTATGCTAGAACGACTTGTACCATTTTGGAAGGATGTATTGTCATGCAGAAGTCCGATCAAGTTATTGAAGAAACATTAAAGACTCAGAAATCACGTCGTAATGTCCTTAAAGGAGCTGTAGCAGGTGCAGCCGGAGTTACAGGGCTTGCAGTTGCAGGAACTGCTCTTCTTTCAAAGCAGGGTGCTCATGCTGCCGCCGCTACGTATGACTCAAATTGCGTAACACCAATCGCAGACATTTTGACCATTGCACGTACAGCAGAGCGTCTCGCAGTTACCTTCTACACCAATGGCTTGAAGCATGCCGACAGACTTGGCATCTCTGGCGACGACAAGCAGTATATTCGCGCCGCCCTGATTGAAGAGCAGATTCACGAACTCTACTTTGCCAGCGCGGGCGGTAAGTACCTCGCAAGCACATTTAGTTTTCCATATGGCGAAAAGACATTTGAAAGCCTCAAGCTCTTCATCGAGACGCAGCAGCAACTCGAAGGTGTCTTCGACTCAGCCTTCCTCGCAGCCGTCAAAGAATTTGGTCTGCAAGGACATCCCGAACTGTCACAGGTCGCTGCACAGATTGCGTGTATCGAGTCCGAGCACCGCGCACTTGGTCGCGCCATCGGTGGCTATGTGCCAGCCGACAACTGGGCATTCACGCCAGTCTTGGTTGGTAAAGTTGGGGATGCCCCAGCACTCGTTGCGAAGGCCGGCTACCTCAGCCCCAAGAAGGACAACTCCTACACCTATCAGCAGGTCAGCACCCAGGATAGTGGCGTCATCTACCGCTCACCATTCGCCGTCGCCTGCAAATAAGCGTTCTTGGTGAGACAGTGAAAGACGGTCTCATGTCGCTTATGACAAAAAAGCGTCTGTACTGCTACTTCACAAAGTAGCAGTACAGACGCTTTTTTGTCAGATATAGAGTTTCAATTTGGCACGATTTATTGTGTAACACGTACAAAACTATAGACATAAACAACGGATGATAGTAGAATGCAAATATAGGATTAGCTCAGCTCTCACAAAATATAGCACTAGTATACAAAGAAACTGATAGCATTTATTCTATTATCCTATGATGAACAGGATTTTTAAGGAAGTGTGGGAAGATGTGGATATCTCCTGAGTCATCGTTTTTAAACCTTTTTACAAGCGAAGGGCGATTGAAGCTTCAATGGCAACAAGCATTAGCCGAAGCAAATGTCTACATACGTCTAGCCAAACTTCGTCTTGTACAACAGCAATTACTAGCCAATGAAGCAAAATTTGTGCATCTATGGCTTCCTTTTTTAGATTCTTTTCTTTCCCCTACACATTTCATGGCCTTAACGAAAGCAGATATAAAAGAAGTCGAGGGGATGGGAGACTTTCTCTCGGAAGCTTCTTTAGAAGATTGTCATCCCGAAGAAATATGGCGTCGAGCTATACACGTTTATCGTTCAACAGATGCTGATAATCAAGCGTATGCTCTTTTAACGCGCATGTTTTACAGAGCAGAGGTAAAAAGTGAATGGAGAGACTGGGCTGCTTGGCAACTTGCCGAGAGCAATGCTTGTGCTAATGAACATCTTGATGTCTATATCCAGTATTTACAAAGTTCATCAGCACAAGCATATGCAAAGCAGATGCTTACTATTTTAGCTAAGGCTTGCAATGTGAACTTCGACTCCGACTACGCCTGTATCGAACGAGCAAAGGAATTAGCAACTCGTCTCATCGCAAATGGAATAGATGCGTCTGGAAAATGGAAGGCAAACGCTTTCTACGCCTTACTTGTCAAAAGGAAACCTCGCGATGCTATCGAACTATTTATGCAAGCACTTACAAACAACGAAGGCGACAACGATACGCTTTGTGGTTTAGTTGTTGCAAGTATACAATGTGATTGTTTTGAATATGCTACAGAGATTACTCAGGCGGCGAAGAAGTTTACGTCTCCAATTATAGTGGGCTTATTAACTCTTTTTTCAGCACTACAGTGGCTTAACAACCAATCAAACGACAAATATTCACCTTCTACCGCAAAAGACATTGAACTTCTCAAAGGCATAGGGTTACAAACATATGTAGGCGATAAGCTCGATTTTGTTATTGGCAGACTATATCTTCTTGAAGGAAACGCTCACAAAGCTGCAAATATTTTACGCCCTGTTGTTGCTAAGCATTTGGAGCACCCACAATGGAAATATTATGTCATCTGGGCTGATTTGCTCATCAATGACAATGCAAATCTCGCTCATAATTTTGCATCTTCTACAACGTGGTCGGGCAACTGGACTATTGCATCTCTTGTACTTGATGCCGAACCAACAATAGCAGAACAGCACCTAGCAACATCACAATTAAAAAGGGCTGTTAACACGAAACATCCCTATGCTCATTATATTAAAGCAAGGCTTGCTCTTATACACATGCATGTGTCAGAAGCTGTAGCGTGGGTTATGCATGATGGGTCCTTAGAAGAGAATATGGAAGCTCTTCGTATAGCATTAGCGAGTGCTTTTTATAGACGAAATACTCAGCTTCTAGCAAAACTCATAGAACTTCCACTTTTTTACCGTTTGCCTTTCCCAGACCAAGACCTATGGCGTGGTCTCTGTCACTTTTCTACAAAAAACAATGCTCAAGGTCGTGCGCTCCTAGCAGATTCATATAAAAAATTTGGTTATCGACGAGTTGCCCTCGTCCTTGCCGTGCATTATTTAGAGTATGATATGCTACAGGAAGCGAAACGGTTCCTAAATCAAGTTGGAACTGGAAAAGACAACTCGAAAGTTGCCTTGTTACGTGCCTATGTTGAGGAACGAGAGGGAGATGTACAAAGAGCGGTTGCAACATATAAAACGTTATTAAAACAGGGTGAAGCTAGGGCGCATTATGCACTAGGCAATTACTATTTGCATCAAGCAAAGTATAGCCAAGCTGTAGAGGAATTTAATAATGGCCTCAATGAGAAAAATTCTACTCTTCCTAATGATTGTGCTGTAATTGCTCTTTGTGCAAGCTTTGTTATAAATCCTAAGCCTGTAAATCTTTGGTATGAGCTAGAGTCTTTAGAGCCATCACAAAGGCAGACGTGGTTATGGTGGAATGCATTCCTTGCTCGCCTTTGGTACGGTAGTGCAAGCGATGCGGTGGCAACTTGTGATCTTATCATGCCTATGCTTGAATACTTAGGGGTTGAAAGGGATACCATAGCCCTAGAAATAACCAGAGCTTTAGTACGTATCTGTTTCAAGGTTGCGGATATAGAGCAAGAAAACAAACTTACTCCAGTACTAGAAAGCATCTCTCGTCTCATCAACTCTTCTTCCGTTACACATACCTGTCAAATAGGTATTACTATTCTTGCACAAAAGAGGTATCAGAAATTAAGCAAGACGAACCATCTAGTTAGGAAAGATCATTCTGATAGTGTTTCAAAGGTGAACTCAACAAATGGTTCCCTTGCACTTCTTTTTGCCTCAATCTCTATAGCTTCCAACCAGCAAAATCAGGCGATAGAGCTACTAAAGAACGTAGTATCGCCAGACGAATACGAACAAAAGCTTTGTCAAACAATTGCTAGTATACTTGAGGAGCAAACACAGGCATGTGTTAATGTGACACCAATTCACTTAAATATAAGCCCAAAGACAAAAATTGGGTATGACTTGCTTAATATAATAATTGCTTTTATGACAGATCATATTGCTGAGGGCAGTAAAAAGTTGTTTGACGCATTTTGCAAGGATGCTGAAACTACCACTGCAATTTTCGATATGAAACATGTGGTGCTATATTGTTGTGCTCTCGTTGCTCAAGAAAGAACTTCCGCTCCAAAGCTTATTGAACTCCTGCACAATTTAGCAAACGAAGTACAAGAAGGGGAGGACATAGCCTCTATTGCTCGGTGCTTCACTTTACTTGACGAAACTGAACATGCTCTGAGTACATGGAAACGTCTTAACCATAAAGTTAGTGTAACGAAACAGTTATGGGGTCAAGAAGTTGCACAACTCTTATACTATGTTGCTGCTAAAGACTACGACAACGTAAAAACAGTACAGACGCTACGTGAGGCTACATATTGGGTAAGTAGAACAGAGCAAGGAAAATTATGCAACAGGTTAGCGAATAGTTTAGAAAGGCAACATGCAGCATATAACCTGCTGACCATGATGTTTCCAGCTATGGACGAAGCACGTAAAACTTCGGGACGTTATGCTTATTTAGTTGAGGTAATTGGACAACATCCACAACTCAAAGAAGTCTTAGTAAGAAATGGTAGGAGTGTGAGACATGAGTGGCGTAAGGTTGTAACACAATCACTTAAACATGACATACGCTTACTTCATTTTCGTGCCGTTGGATACAGAGATTATGTACTAGATCAATCAAATAAGTCTCACGAGATGGGAGACTGGATTAAATATACCCTCCTCTGGGTGCTAATGCTGTGTAGCGAGGAGTTTTGGACGTGTTTTTCAGCAGACCGCAGTATTAGTGAGTCAGAAGAGCGTGTTCCACTTGATGAGATTGACCAAGATGCGCTATTTTACAACGCGATAGACCATATATTCTCGTTGCATAGTAGTCGTGCAAGTCAAGCATTTGTGGCGAATAATTATCAAATAGCTAAAACACATTTTCTTTGTCTTGACCTTTGCCAAAGGGGAGAACAAACTCTTTTGCTAGAGGTGGAAGAGCAGAAGATGAAATGGTCCCTTTCTCTCTATTCAAAACGAATGAATTGGGCGCAAGCACGTGCAGACAAAATACTCAAAGAGTGGACTGATAATTTAGTAAGAGAAGCTAAAAAAGCTACAGAGAATGTGGAAGCTTTGAGAAATCTACACGTGAGCAAAGACTATGAAATGGGTATTCGTATTTTGGAACCATTTATTGGGCTAGACATTCCCGTTTTGCGGGTACTTACAACTTGCCTCCAGTGGTACAACGACTGGTGTAATGACCTTATTTCTATCAAAGAGTATTCGCAAATACCTTCTATGTTATCCTCTGCTAATAATATTGCTATTAAACTCATGACACTTTGTACGCAAGAAGAGGGATATAGAAGGGAAAATCAGGTGCTTGCAGAGTATTTTTGTTGGCAAGGACTATCCTCTTACTATAAAGATAAAGAGCAATGTGCTGATTACTATCAACAAGCATTGGTATGGAATCCTGCAAATACGATAGCGCAGAAATGGTTAAAAGACCTTGAAGATGAAAATCTTGATGACGAAGACGAGGAGGAAGAGGGATATGTACTCTTTTAATGATATCAATGATGGCTTAGAGATAAAACTATGAGAGAGGAATGTATAGCATGATTGACGACGATAAACTTAATCCATTTCAAGTGCTTAAGCTACCCACGAATGCAACGAAGAAAGAAATCGTTGAACGTGGGCGAGAGCTATATGATACTGCTGAGACGGAAGAGCAACGACAATTGTACAGTTGGGCTAAAGAACAACTTCTTTCTAAGCCACTTGTTCGACTAGAGTACGAACTATTTGAGGCTCCTGAGACGCAGTATGAGGATACTGAACGCGATAATTTTATTAGGAAATATAAGAAGCTACCTATATCTCCTGATGCACTGCTTCGTGACGCACAGCCACTGAGCAAAGACGATGTGAACATAGCTCAACTTATTGAACTACTGTTACAGGATGTATTGACTGTTCCAGAAGGGGACATAAACGTTCCTCTTCGTCTCTCTTCATTTAAGCCTGAGCATAAACCACCATTGGAGGTCCGTGATGTCCTCTTTGGATAAATTTCCCGATTGGGATATGTTTCAGATGCGTGAGATACCTATCGAGGTAGAAATACTATCACCAGCAACAGAAACTATTGCTCTTTTACAGTCACGTCTTATAGATATTCATGCTGTTCAAACCACGGGTGATGAAAAACATACAGCAGGCATTGAGGCACTAGCGCAACAAGCTGTTTTCGTTGTGCAACTAGAGGCATCACTACAAAGCTACAAAACGAAATTTGAGGAGACAAATCTTAATAAGGTGTATCATGCTCTGAGAATCGTCAAAGACCAGATGCTTACAGCATTACAAGAAGCAGGCTTAGAGATTATTATTCCGCTTGGCAAGCCATTTGACGAAGTAGCCGAATATGTTGATATCGTGGGTTGGCGTCATAACAAAGGCTATATAGAGGAAGTAGTAGCAGAAGTCTTAGAACCAATTGTTTTTTCACAGAGTGTTTTGATACGACAGGGGCGTGTTGTTATGGGAGCACCATTAGCGCAAAAGCCATCTGATGAAGCAATTACAAGTAACACAATATAATAAAAAGGGGTGGAGTATGGCGAAATATCGTATTAGCAAAGCTATTGGTATTGATTTGGGGACGACAAACAGCGCAGTTGCAATTTTAAATCCTACGGATACTGATATCGTTGTGCATCGTGACGATAAAACAAAGGCGGAAACAACACCGAGTTGTGTGTGGAAAGCTCCAAAGACAGGTGAGATAGTTGTTGGGCGCAAAGCATTTATCCGACTTGGAAATATACCTGAACCAATTAAGTCTATTAAACGTTCAATGGGACAACAAAAAACAGTTCGTGTTACCGACGAAGATATGTCGCCCGAAAAAATTTCGTCTCTAATACTAAAAGAGATGAAGCGGCAAATAGAAGAGGACGTAGCACGCTTTTCTACGAACTCAGTAGAGTATATCGTAGATCGCGCTATTGTAACTGTCCCTGCATATTTTGATCAACCACAGATTGAAGCAACACGGAAAGCGGCTGAGATGGCAGGGCTACAAGTTCTTGAATTGTTGCACGAACCAACAGCTGCAGCTTGTTATCACTGTTGGGAGACCAACACGCAAAATGGAACATTTCTTGTCTATGATTTGGGTGGCGGAACATTTGATGTATCTGTTGTACGCTGTACCGAAGGAGAATTTGAGGTATTAGGTATTAGCGGTAATAATCGCTTAGGCGGTGACGATTTTGATGCACCGTTTGCGGAGGAACTTGTAACACGACTTATTCAACAAGATTATGACCTGACGCTTAACTATGAAGACCAAGAAGACGCTTTACGCTTTACCAAACTCAAAGGAATTGCTGAAGGTGCGAAAATTGCTTTATCTAGCGTTGACGAATATATGATACGCGACTCAACGACATTACAAGATAAAGCAGGTGAACGTGTTCTTATAGAGATACCCTTTGAGCGAACCGAACTTGAACAACTTATTGAGTCAACTGTGGGGCGAACCATTCCCTATTGCTTTGAGGCATTAGAAAAAGCCAACAAAAAAGCAGGAATAACGCTCGCAGACGTTGACCAAATTATTCTTGCTGGTGGCTCGACTCATATCCCTATGGTTAAAGAACTAGTACGAAAGACGTTTTGTGCTGATCCATCTAGCCATGAACCTCGCGCTAAATGTACTGAGCCGATCTATAGAAAGGTGGATACTGTTGTTGCACTCGGTGCGGCTATTCGTGCTGCTGCAACAGGAGGTCTGGTAATCTACAATCCAGAAAACACAATATGTGTCTCTTTCAGAGGTATAAGTGCGGTAGAAGCAGAATATACTTATGTTGGAGGGATAGTAGAAGCTCTTGTGCCAAACGTTAACTTGGCGAAAGGTACAATCAAACTCACTGTTCCACACATGAGTTACGAGGATGAGCAGGATATTAAGGAAAATGGTGCTTTTAGCTTCACACGTATTCCCCTACAAGCATCCGTTGATAACCTGCTGATATTTGAGGTATATGATCAGCATGGAGTGTGTGTAACTACTATAGAGCGATCAATTCGTCAAAGTGAAGAAACATTGCGTCCTACAGGTGGTTCTACTGGCACTGCTACACTCTCAAAATCAATAAAGATGACTGTTATCAATAGCAGTGATGATGTTATAGCGGAGAAACAGGAAATATTCAAAGAAGGAACTTCGTTACCTGGATATCACGAGCATGTTTATGCTTACCGCGCTGATGCCAACTACATTCGCCTGCCTATTTATCAAGGCGAAACTATGATAAAGGAAATACAAGTAGGTATACATGAGTCACTCCCGAAGGGCACAGAGGTCCCCCTCGTGTTTGAAGTGGATAAGCTCATGAACATAACTATTAAAGGTAAGGTTGGAAATACGCTTTTCGACGCTAACATTAATGTTAGCATCGTACCTGCATTGCCTCGACCTCTTCCCACATTAGAAGAAGTGCAGTCATTGAAGAAGACATTTAATACTGCCGTCTCCCTACTTCCTGCTGAGAAAAGGTCTACATCTGTAGACCAATATCGTCGTATCATGCAGAGCTATGAGGGAGCGGTTAGACACAAAGATACTGAACATGCGGTGCATGAGTATGAACAGATGTTAGAGCTAATATCAGGTATTTCTCAACGTTCAACTTCGCTGCAACCACCGAAGCAGGAGTTCGACGAGCTAGTAGAGTTATGCTTGTCACTTAATCGCACTGCCTTCCAGATGAGCGCCGACTTTGACCAGCCATATGATCATAAAAAAATGTCGCAAATGATAAAGACGCAGCAAGTAGAAGGCGAAAATGCGCTTGCTGCTGAAGATCAAGATGCTTATACCGATGCGTTTGAAATGTTAACCTCTATTCATGACCATCTGTTTATGTTGATACGTAAGGTATATCAAGAACAAGATACACGTACCGACACGCAAAAGGCAACCGATTTTATCACCTATCTTATTCGAGAAATTACAGCTTTAGAGACGCAAGCTTGTTCTAAGGCAGAGATAAGTGAGCAGATAAAGCACATAAAACAGCGTTTAGAATTGGCATTGGATGATGCTGAAGTTGATGCTGATAGTGCTAATAGAGCAGGATGGGCTGCTCAAGTTGAAATAAAACAACTTGAAACGCTGTTGAAAGCAAGTTCGCAAGGTGGTGAGAACATGAAGGGATTGTTAGAAAACCGTTCTATAACAAACCAAAGAGGACTTTTCTAGGTTATCGACTTTCAAATAGTGTTCGTAGGCAACACATGAATCTGTGTTACCTACAAAGAAAGAGAAAACTTGGATGAATCAACTTATTTGCCCGATCACGACCTGTCGAGCAGAAAATGCTATGATAGCAGAGGTATGTATTCGGTGTGGTACACCGCTAAGTGCTTACAGAAAACTTTCTATGTACCCTGCACAACTTTTTAATAAAGGACTTGAGCTAGCACGGCAAGGGCAAACGAAACAAGCGCGTGATTTGTTTGCAGCTGTTGTGTACTGGTGTCCAAAAGATAGAGAGGCACGCAATACGCTTGCACTAGCATGTTATGCCTTGAAGGACTTTGTAGAAGCGCGTCGTCATTGGGAGAATATATTAACGGAAACCCCACAAGATGTTATTGCAAAACAAGGAATAAAGGCTCTCGAAGTTGCTATCCAGAAGGAGCACGAGAGCCAAGCAAATACCGCAACTATGAAGCGTGCTAGAAATAAACTTCGTTCGCGTAAAACAAGGAAGTTGGAAGTACTTCACAGGGGTTAGCGTGCATAGAAAAGCCATAAGAGTTTTAGAGATAGTGCAGCTAAAACTACATTTATTTCTAACTCTTACATCCCGTTCATATGTTCCATCCAGTAATGATGTGTCTTCGCCACAACCGTAATCACGTTTTTAATCTCTTTCTCGGTCTCGAAATTTGGGCCAGCAGGTAGAAAGAGTGTTGTCCCTTCGCGTCTCACACAGACGTTTTCTACGATGATAGCACGTAACAGCCATAGAGCCATCTCCTCGTTATCACACCGCAAACCAATCCAGCTCAGTCGATCACTATGTATAACAGGTAGCCGCGTCACGAGGCGTAAACCACGTTCGATCTCGGCAAGCACGCGTTCGTAACCCTCTAGGTTTGAGCGTACTTCATCCGGTGGTACTGGTTCTAGCAGTGTATCTCGGTGTGGAGGTCCACCAGCTAAAGCGAGATCACAAAAGCTTGTCCACATCTCATCCCAGGCCACTTGCCCATCTTCCGTGTATTGCATAGGGCCACTCCCCATAGGGGCAGAACTCACTCTTTGACTGCTCTGATAGCGAGGAGGCAAAATACTGGACGCACGTTGCGAGGTGTTGCGATCCTGAACATCGGTATAGCTCACGGGAGGAACATAGATATCGACATCGCACCAATTCAACTCCACAATGCCACCACTCACGATTGTAAACGTTTCGGTCGGCTCGCTCCACGTTACATACTCGCCTTCCGGCAATTCAGCAAAAACAGCCGCAAACACGGCGCGTCCAGCGATTCTCCGTTCTAACACATCGGTATGCACTCTCTTAGCGTCCTTAAAACCTTTCAGACTTACGTCAATTTGATAGCCTCGCAGCTTCTCCTGTGTATAAATAATGAGTGCACCGATGCCATCACCGATATCAAGTATAATATCGTTGTGGACTCGCTCAACATATTTTTCGACCATGTACGTTTTGTTCCTCTAGTGGAAATGTGATTTCAGGGAGACCGCAACGGTGTACCCGAAATGGTTAGGTTAATGTAAAAGTAGGGGAGACCCATGGGGTCTG
>CAXUHF010000002.1:30137-43187 GCA_964250765.1 uncultured Ktedonobacteraceae bacterium
CCCCCATGGGGCCCCCAAAATTTTTCCGTTTATTAAACCGGTCGGGGCCCCCTTGGCGGTCTCCCTGAAACCGAAACCTAAAAGTTATACTCTAGTTTGATGGATGATCGTAGCCATCATACGGTGTATTGAGGTATGGGAAGTGCGATAGATAGGTCAAGCCTGCGCTATCTGGTGTTACCCCATCTGTTACAAGTGCTGCGGCACCATCTGGCACGTATGAAGGAGCGACCAAAGGATAGGTGACGCCTGCAACTGCACGTAACTCGATAGTCACTGTATCATCGAAGACACGGCGACCATTGGGGAAGCCCGCGAGGTCTCCACCGATGATACCAAAGATATTTGGATTGTTCGTTGTTGGCGGAATAGCCAGGTTCAGACGCAACAGGTCGGCTTGTGTTGAGCCTGTATAGTTCTGGAAACCTTTGATAATGCCGGATGGTAAGCCTGTCAGCAGAATTGCAAGCAGATCGGCACGCTTCGCCTTGCTCTCGTCTAGCTCTGCTAGATGTGGGAACACATTTGGGTAGAGTACAGGAATCAGGTTTGCAAGTTCTGGATTCGCAACATACTGTGCAAACTGAGCATCATTGTATGGAGACTGTCTATTCCAGTAATCCTTCTTGCCCAGTGGAACAATAACCTCGTTGAATAGAGGATTGCCGAGACGTGAAACCTGCACGAATGGACCGGACTCGTCCAAATTGTATGAGTCAAGTACACGTAGTTTGCGACGACTTGCCGAGCCGTACACACCAATAACCGAACTAGGGGAAGCAGGATCGGTTGGGTTGTATCCATTCTTCGTCACAGTTGTCTTTGGTAGCTGGATCGCAATGGTGTGAACATTGAGATTCTTGAGTCCATTGACGCCATTAGCGGCAGGGCTGGGAATCAGATGTAAATTCTGGAAGGGGCGTAGGTCGAGTAGATCAAAGATAGCACCTAGGTCTGCGTAGAAACCATCGGCACGTTGACCCGCGAAAACTGTTATGCCATTGCCAAGGTGATGAACGGCTTGTTCAGCCAGTTCAGCGTAATTTGGTGTGGAGCGAGGACCAATGTTGCATGGTGGGCATGATAAGTCTTGTCCAAGCAGAGTCTTATTACCGTTTTTATCAACTCTGGTTACGCTGTAGAACTGTGGACGATTCCAGTTTGGGCTGTCAATTGACGTAATCTGACCCGTGTTATAGAGGAAAGAGTTAGGATTACGTGTCTTCGTGTAAAAACGAAACTGAAAAGTGATGTCCGAATCCGCGTCGTGATCGTTATCGACATGGATTTCGTAGAGGACATCATCGCCGAACTCGAAGAAATTTGGGCCACCATCAGGTGCCTCAAATGGAATGTAGTTTGTGATAATTGTAACGGTATCTGGTTTGTCAGGGCTGACAAACGCGTATGTATCGGTATTATCAGCAACTGGGTCTTTGGAAATTTCGGGCGCTTCGCGGTGTGATGACATTAGTTTTCCTCACAACATAATTGAGAATATCTCAGATATAAATTACAAAGATGGACTATCGGGCTGCATTCACGATTTCTTGTACCAAAGCAGGATTAGTGATAACAAACTCGTTATCGCCGGAGATTATACTGATTTTGCCACTGCTTACGTTTGCTATGTAAGCAGTGACAGAGGCATTTGCAGCAATTTCAGAGTGTGCAGGTGCTGCATCGGCACTCCGAACTTTTTCGCCAGCTACTAAGGCTGTTACGCCAGCAGCAGCAGCAACGCCAGCAGATGTTGCCCATAACATTGCGCGTCGTGTCATTTTTGCCATTGTTTGTTCCTTTCCTTTACGGAAATACCCGCTCATAGAGACTATATGGATACCGCTTCCCACTTAAGGGATAATAAAACATACGATTGTATGCCGTTTTCTCAATCGAGAAAGAGAGCCTATAACCGCTTACTACCATACAAAGTATAGATGAAGTAGAATATACTCGGAAGTGCAACATGGTTATGATATGGTTAAAATCTAGTGATGATTTCTATTGTAAGTGGAGGTTTCACTCAAAAAATAATACATTAGTCTTCTACATACGCATTTTTATGTTCTATTCACTTTCATACATGTTAAAAAACATATTTATTACTATTTGTTGAATACAATTAGGTAAGCGATGAAAGGTTAACATTCATGTATAAACAGCAAAAGAGCCGTGTAAGAGGAAGTATAGAGGCAAATATCGCGGTACTCTTCTTTGGGCTTGCAGGAGTGTTAGGGAAACTGAGTGTCTTACCATCGCCTCTTATCGTGCTTGGGCGCGTCATCTTTGCGGGTACTGTGCTTCTTGTGGCCTGCCTGTTACAGCGTTTATCATTACGTCCGAAACGGCGGCGAGATGGCCTTTTGTTGGTTGGGCAAGGAGCCTTGCTCGCCCTGCACTGGACTGCTTTCTTTCAATCCATCAACGTTTCCAACGTCGCTATTGGTCTGCTCTCCTTCTCAAGCTTTCCTCTCTTTACCGCAGCCTTGGAACCATTGTTGCTGAAACAACATCCAAGTCGTGTACAAATTGTTGCTGCTCTGCTTATTCTGCCAGGGATTTACTTATTGGTACCATCATTTACGCTACAAAATCGTACAACACTTGGTGTCGCGTGGGGACTACTCGCTGGTGCAACATTTGCCTTGCTTTCAGTTGCGAACCGTTGGCTTGGGCGTAGCTATCCTAGCCTGACAATCAGCTTGTATCAAGATGGCGTAGCTGCTCTTGTATTGCTACCGGCTCTCTTCCTCACGCCATCAGCAGCCCTGTGGACACCTCATGAACTCCTGATCCTACTCATATTAGGCGTCGTTTGTACCGCATTAGCACACACACTCTTTATCGCCAGCATGCAAAATATTACTGCTCAGTCAGCAAGCCTTCTTGCCAGCCTCGAACCTGTCTGGGGTATTCTGTTTGGCATCATCCTGCTTAAAGATATACCTACGCTCGTCACGCTCTTAGGGGGTGCCATTATCCTTTGTGCAACAATGCTGCCTGCATTCGTAACCAGATTTTCCCCTTAGTAGGGACCGATTTATCACGTCCTCTTAGCCTCTTCAATCGCCGACAAGGACGTGATAAATCGGTCCCTACACAAATATCCGTACCAATTTGGTAAACAGCATCATTGCTTCCAAAGATGGGACGGGGAGGGGCAACACATTGGGAAGGGAAGCCTCTACCCCGTTTGCCAAACGCCTGTAAAGGCCGCCTCCGCAGTTTGAGTCGCTAGCCCCATTTTATACGCATGAGAGGGAAGTACAAGTGTCGAAAGCTCTGGTCCGTCAAGGAATAGTGCCAGGTTGCCTTGTTGATATGTAAGACGGAGCGTGTGCCAACCGCGCAGATCAAAGGTTTGGGGAAGTCTCTGTGAAAGAATTTCGCTTGCGCGTTTAATAACAAGTGTGCAGTCCTTCGATGCGTCCTGTGTCAACCAGAGAAAGTACTTATCTACTTCGTTTAGCCATAGCACAAGACCGAGAGCTACTACCTCATTCTCAGCGTTCAATTTCATAGTTGCGCCAAACTCGCATGACTCGTATCGAGAGCCTTTGAGGAGTATGTGTGTTCCAAGTGTTGAGCTTTTTTGTTCTAATGCTCCATCTCGCACTACCCAATCTGCTGCATTATCATCACTAACACCTTTTGTATCGTCCGTTTCTGTTTGCCAACCTAGAAGAGCAGGTGAGTAGGCATCATTGAGAAACTCATCACGGAAATGGTCGGTCAGGCTAATGCCAGTAAAGGCTGCACTACAACGTTCTGTGAGCAAGCCAAATGAACGAAACTTACTCGCTAACTGGCCTTCTAGTATATGTATACCATCGAATTGCACCGTAAACACTGAGCCAGATACAGCGATAATTAGTTGGTGCCACGCTTGCAGTTTTGTATCAACAGGAAGAGGTACTGTTGAGCCAGTGATTTGTCCATCTATCCATGTGAGTTGAGCATCAGGTGTAATGGTGAGGCGACATGAGTGAGCATCGTCCTGATGAAATACAACGCCATACGCGCCATCCCCTGCTAGCCAACGCAGATTTACTTCAAGCAACCAATCAGTACGAAATTGCCGTTGTTGAGCGAGTATTGCGGATACGGTTGTTATTTCTGACTGTGTAACGGCTCCTTGTGAAACGTTCCAGTTGCCTTCAGACACCTGCCATGTGGTATTTAGCTCCGTCTTATCGAAGAGTTCATGAATACGTGGCAGTGCGGGCGCGGGTTGAGGTGTATATGTTGGCGCGGCGGTCCACATCTCGTCGCCATGCCAGAAAAGACGATCAAGGCATGCATAACGTTCGAGCATACTCGATTGTAGTGCGTGATATGCAATGTATTGCTCCGCGTTATTGGGACTCAGCACAAATGAGTTGTGACCTGGGCTAAGGACATGCGAATTGCCTTGTACCAAAAAAGCATGTCCCGTTCTTCCTTGCCAATCTTGCCATGAGGTGTCATGCATGCCATTCGGACCCATTGGTACATCTGAGGTCGCGTAACTGATGGCGTAGTTATCGCGGTAGTAACATCCACCCGAAAACATTTCATAGTATTTCCGACGATGCTGCAAGACGGTTGGCCCCTCTACCGTATACCAATCAATGCCACCTTTTGACTGACGCTGCGCTTCATACAGTTGCCATGCCTGACTTGGTGGAGTGACACGGGTGAGATTTCCCTCTAATGTAAAGGGGTCAAGAAGTCGATCAACGGCGTTGCCGCTGCCCACCATTCCTTTAGAAGAGTCAAGATACTCAATCGTCATATAGAGAAACCATTGACCATCCAGGTCACGAAATACATGTGGGTCGATAGCCCAGGGAATTTGAGCACTTGTGAGGTCGCACCCGCTATCAATAAAGGGTCCCTCTGGTGAGTCTGCTACAGCTACGCGAATGCTTGCGACAAACTCTTCGTTCATATGAACTGCGTAGTACATAAGGAATTGACCATTGTACATCGTGACCTCTGGTGCCCAATAGAGATAATATGGGTCGCCAAGTGCAGGCATAGCTTTACCTATTTCGGTCCACGAAACGAGGTCAGTGCTCGTGAGAATAGGAAATACTGGAGAACCTTGCGTGAGTTTCTCTTCAGCCTCTGTTGCATAAGCATAATAACGCCCACGCACCTTGAGGATAAAGGGATCGGGAAAGTTTTTTGACCAAATTGGATTGCTAAATGTTGATTGTCTATGCATTATGTATTCCCAAATGAATTTTTTAAATCGCATTATCTTATCTATTACCTGCTTGCCCACAGGATGCCACGTTGCATAATTTCAAGAGCTTCGGGTACATCGAAGTCACGTCTCACATGACCTAATGAAGAGTAGAAAACGTGCCCCTGTCCCCAGCGTTTTTTCCATACGACAGGCATTACACAACCTGCAATCCACGGCGCATATTCGTCACTAAATGTGGTTGTTGCCAGTACTTCATTAAGAGGGTCAACGTGCATGTAGTATTGTTCGGAATGCATGTGAAAGTCGTGTAGTCCTGCCGTGATAGGGTCATCGGTGTTCGTGATATGCACATCATAGTCGATGATATTGCCGGGGTGCGCGACCCATTGACCTCCAACCATGAACTGATATTCGGTGCTGTTGCGGAACGAGTCTCCCATGCAACCGTGCCAACCTGCAATGCCCGCGCCGTTTTTGACTGCATTGAGCAATCCCTTTTCTTGTTCAGGCGTGAGAGTATCCATTGTCCAGATGGGAACAATTATATCAACAGAAGACAATTTGGACTCGTTAAGGTAGGCGTCTAAGGTATGCGATACCTCGACATCATAGTCGTGTTCGCGCAAGAATGGTGCGAAGAGGTTCGCCCCTTGTTCTGGCTCATGGCCTTCCCAACCACCCCAGACGATCAGTGCCGATTTTTTCACGCTTATACTCCTGTTTAAGGTTGATATTTCTTCATTATACGTTGCAGGTTATCAAGTGGTAACGCATAGACGGTTCGACCTTGCCAGCCAACCATCGTTTCAGCAGCAGTCAGTGCATTCAGAATAGCCTCTTCTACGGCTTCCGCCACACCTTCAAAGAAGCTATCCAAGTGATCGTGAGGTATCATTTTGAGGTCATAAGGTCCCGCGGGGGCGGGAGCTGGAAGATGATTGCCTGTTGCAAAGGCGAGAAAGATATCACCACTGCCGTTGCTTCCTATGCTTCCCACGCGAGACAAGCCTACGGTTGCACGTTTCGCGAGGCGTTTACACTGAATAGGCAACAGTGGGGCATCGGTTGCGATGACGACTATGATTGAGCCATCAGTTGCTTTTTTAAGCCACGGACTGGGAACACGTTCAAAGCCAAGTTCACGACCAACGGGTACACCGTCCACGCGTAAGAGTGGACGAGACCCGTAGTTCGTTTGTACAAGGACACCAACAGTATAGCGACCACTCGCTGAGTCCACAAGCCGTGAGGATGTACCTATGCCACCTTTGAACTCATGACAGATCATGCCTGTACCACCACCAACATTGCCTTCCGCGACTGGTCCGGTTTTGGCGGCTTTCAAAGCTTCGTGGGCGTGCTCTTTTGTAACCTGAAATGCGGCGATGTCATTGAGCCAACCATCCCACGTTTCGGCGGCAATAGGCAGGGAACCGTCCCAACTACTTGCTATCGAAGCTGGAGCTTGACCCTGTTTCGCTTGCTCTGTAGGGTAGGCAGCGATAGCATCGCGTACAACGCCAACCGAGTTTGTATTGGTGATGCCAATGGGCGTATGCATCATGCCCGCTTCTTCTATCCAGGCTAAACCTGTCATTTCACCACATCCATTAAATATAAAGGAGCCTGCAAAGGCTGCATCAGCCCAGATATTTCCGTTGCGTGGTACAATCATGGTGACACCAGTACGTGCCACATGTGGTGTGTCATGAATAAGAGTGTACTGCCCGACAAGCACCCCTTCTACATCAGTAATGGCGTTATAGGGTCCAGTGGGAAGATGTCCAATAGATATGCCGAGGTCGCGTAATCTTGCGCGCGCCATAATGTTTTCCCCCATTTCAAAAGTATGACCACTATAAAACGGTTTTTGCTCAGTATACACGAAAAGAGAAGAAAGAGTACCATTTTCCCTCCTTCCTCTTCTCAGATGTGCTAGTATAGACAGAACAGAACATCTCTATAATAAGGGTGTGATAGTATGCCGTGTGTAAAGAAAAAGTAATATATTTATTTATAGATATTGCAAGAAGTTTAGATGTTTATGAGAAAAAGTAGTATGTTTGTCTATAGACATTCTAAGAAGTTTAAACACTCATGAGAAAATGTGATCCATTCTCAGCAATCCATCGTAGTAAGGGTCAAGAAGACAGAATGGAGCGTCCACTATGACCTGTACCGAATTAGAAGAGTTATTGGGTGCGTATGTGCTCGATGCTGTTACACCCGAAGAACGGGTGGCTGTCGAAACTCATATCTCTGAATGTCCACGTTGCATACAACTCTTACAAGAGATGCGTGCTACGGTGGATTTTCTGCCACTCGCCGCGCCACAGGTAGAACCCGCACCTCAATTGAAAGGACGTATTCTGTCTGCAGTACAAGCTGTTGCCAATGCATCCTCGCAATCTACACAAAACGTGCCCGCAATACGGTCCTTACGGGCATTACCATCACGAACGTCAGAGCAGGAGAGACCAACGGCACCAATGCCGACGCCAATACCAACTCCAATGCGTCGTCGCCCCGCTGCACGACAATGGGTGATGCCGCTCGTCGCCGCGGCAGCCGTGTTGTTCGTGATGCTTACAGGAGGTCTTACTGCCTGGAACATTTCGCTGCAGCATCAGGTTGCACATTTACAATCTAACGCGACTTCGTTGCAACATCAGGTTGCAAGTCTACAGTCTAATGCGGTTACAACAACGACGTATACAATTACGGGAACGAAGAATGCACCAGGAGTCACAGGAGAGGCGAAACATATTGTCGGCAATGGCGTCGATGTTACTGTAATGACTCTACGTGGCTTACCTGCGTTGCAAGGCCAAGAAGTCTTTCAAGGTTGGGAGATTCAGGGAACACAAACGAAAAGTGTCGGCTTGCTGAATACGCAACCAGATGGAACAGCCACAATTAACATTCCTGGCGATGTGAAAGGCAATGATGCTGTCGCAGTAAGCGTAGAAAAAGGTCCAACTGCAACACCCAATGCTCCAAAGGGCAAGGTATTGGCGGAAGGCAAAATTGTATAAGTTCATAAGTAAAAAAGGTCTTACAACATTGTTGTGAGACCTTTTTTATTTGCAAATGCATCATGTCCGTCTTTTTATGGCAAAGAGTATGCTATAAAACAAAATTGTTCCTAGCAGAGAGCTTCCTAGAATAAGCCATATATGCTGTAGTAGCAGGGAAAGAACACTACTTCCTGTAATGAGGCCAATACTATTGCTGGTGGTACAATTCGGGATCCAACCAGGCTGTGAGCCGGAGGACGGAGTGCTTTGTACCATCGGTGTTGCTGTTGGAAGTATGGGTGTACTTGTATCTATAGGTCCACCGCCGCCATCAAAATGCTTCAGAGAAACACTTGGAGTTCCGTGGCCTTGATGCGGTGTTGGAGATGGAGTGTGCCGTATTGAAGTATTTGCGTAGAGCGCAGACTCCTGGCTCGTTGCACCAGAAGGTGTGGCAATGCAAGGCGTCGTCGTCGTTGCGATTGGTGTTGGCTGTATTGTTGCCACGGTTGGTGTTGACTGTGGTGTTGTCGCTACAGTTGGTGTTGATTGTGGTATTGTCGTCGCGCCAGGCGTTAGTTGTGTTCCAACAACAACACTTACTGTAGGGGTTATATCGGGCACAACGGTGTTCCCAAAAGTAGGAACGGTGGGGTTTACTTGCCCTGATGACGTTTGCTGACGTTGAGGTTCTACTGACCTGTTCATTATAACTCTGTTCATTATAACAAAAAGTAGGGATATACCGATACACATGAGAAAAAAAGCGAGGATGACCTGCCTTGCTCTTTTTCTACGGTCCTGATTCCAAAAAGCCATAAGTGTGTCTATCATCTTCTGTCCTATCCTATCCTGTATGCCGTGCAACGGGTGTAATGAATGAAACCCCTACAGTTGTTTTTCATTCAGCGACCTCAACTGGACGGTTAAGCAATGAGAGAGGAAGTGTTTCGATATCTTCCAGTTCGACGACTTGCTTGCTAGGCCGTATACCTGTTGCTTGCCTGCTGTAAGCAGCATGTCTTGGTTGCGTTGTACGTGCAGAGTAGGTGTGTTGTAGCGTTGGTTTATAAGCTGGTTGTTGCGGAGTATGTCCAGCACTTTGGGCTGTCTGATGTTGAAATTGACGTAGGATGTTATCGAGATAAAGAGCACATTCAAGCGGACGACTCATCTCAAAGACATGTCGCTTCGACCAGTGGTCAGCGGAGAAGACGATAGCGTTGCGCAAACGCGATACATGCGTAAGGCGTCTATAGTCAAGGACAATTTGGCCTGTTCTGCCTATGTAGATCATGCGTTTACTTGTGAGAATGAGTCTGCCATGATCTGCCGCAGTATAGCTAAAGTGTGTTTGCTGACCCTGTGCTATGACTGATGTCTCATTAGAGAGAGTAGCATCAGTACAATAGTGCGCTGTCTCTTCTGGAAGTAGACGTAATGGAACTGCTACTGACGGTAATGTATCGGCATCCGCCTGGTGTGCAAGTTCTTGTACATCGAAGCCGTATTTGCGTATTGAGCGATTTGCTTTAGCAGGCTGCTGCTCACGCGTATATACGACATGCTGCTCAAGGTCTTGTAACCAAGAAGGTGCTTCGATTGGAGCAGTTGCGGCTTGCGTATATTCTTGTATAGTTCTCTCGACTGGGCTAGATGTTCGGAAGAGCGGGCGTACAGGGGAAGAGACAGTTTCTAGTCTCTCTGTTGTTAACGTTGTTGGTATGCTGGTGCGTATAGGTTGTGACTCTTGACGATCACGACTCCAACGTAAACGCGAGGTAACGTGAGTTGTGTCGTTACAATAGGTGTCTAAATAAGATACAATGCTTTTAGCGTTCTCTACAGCGGCAATACCACGTAGGATTACATCCTCTTTACGGAAACGCAATTCGAGGCGTACCGAGGGAATGTTTAGAACGGTGCGGTAGATAGCGCGCACATGCACCAAATCATCAAGTGCATATATAGTTCCGTCTACATCAATACGGTTGGAATAGAGGATACAAGTACGTTTCCAACCATAACTACAGGTTACAAGAGCTTTGTTCGAGACGCTTTCACGTCCAGCTTCGCTTCGACTATCAGTAGGGAATTGCATATGTTGCATTCATCCTCCCATCCTCCACACGTTGTTTATGATAGATATATGATCCCTTTACCATTCCTACGAATAAAAACGACGGCACATGAGGGGAGTAACGTCTATTGATACATCCATGAATATAGATTTTTTAACGATATAAATGGAAGAAATGCGTGAGTGCAGTACTTGCACTCACGCATTTCTTCCATTTACGCCATTATTTTTTGATTTTTCGGAGGAAGAGTTTGCCCATTAGTTGCCAGATGCTGGGCCATAGTTGCTCGGCGTCTTGCAGTTCATTAGGGTGTGGGGCCTGATAAGGCGCGGCCCAACGGTCACGGACAAAGAGGTCAGTGAGGCGACGGAAGGTACTTTCACCTTGCGGAACCTGACGAATCAATACATTGCTGTACTCGTAGGGTGTCTGCCATGTTTTGGGACCGAGGCCCACAAAGCGTGCGAGATAACAGACGCGCCAGTACATACCGGCGATAAAAGTACTGTTCTCGTATAAGCTACGCCACCAGTAGCGACCGAGCGCGACGAAAAAGAAGAGCAACGAAAGTACTAATACCGTCATAGAGAGACCAATCAGCACAGACGTGTTGATCGGTTGGAAAGAAGACGTGAGTGTCTTCCGTGGTGGTGTTATCGGCTTCTTAGGATGAGTTGAGGTTGGTGTCTTGCCAGGAGGGATAACTGCTCCGGGTTTTGTTGCCACAGGTGTTAGAGTCGGCGGTGGCGTCGGCTTTGCACTCTTGACAATGGTGGGCGCAAAGCCAGGAGTTGGGTCAAAGCTGACCCAGCCATAGGTTGGAAGATACGCTTGTACCCAACTATGAGCGTCGTCACCCTGCACTACCCACACTTTACGGAGAGTGTCAAAATGTCCATGACTGAAACCACTAACGACGCGGGTAGGGATGCCTAGTTGCCGTGCCATAATGCTCATCGCGCTGGCATAGTAGGTACAATAGCCTTTGCGTGTTTGTAATAGCCAGTCAACGGCATCAACATTGTTCGGAACTGGTGTATTATCCAATGAGTATGTAAACTGGTTCTGATCGCTCAAGTGCGTTTCAAGCATTTTAAGGGCGGTGTAGCTATTCGTAGCACCATTTACCCATTGTTTTAATGTTGTTAGTTCGTTTGATGATAGGTCTTTTGGATACTGTGTGTAGGCAACTTGTAACGCAGCATAGTTACTATTTTTACTCCAAAAGTCAGTATTATCAGTAGGTAATGGTACATCTTTATAGTATGATGAATCTTCTGTGACTGCAGGAGGTACAACTGATGTCACCTTATAGCGTTCACCAACGACTAGAGGACTTCTCTGCGTCCATGTTACCGTCGTACCATCTGTCACACCATTGGAGACACCATCACTATACACGGCTGTATCAACATCAAATGTTACAGGTTGTGCTGGCCCAAAAATGTATTGCTTTGTACTCTGCGGTGGTTGCACAATTGTCACTTTTGTCTGCACCTGAACGGTGTCACTCCGTGTTATATCTAGTGGCAAGGGTGCATTAGCGGTATAGCCATGACTTCCACTAGTGTTCAGCGTCGAGGACCAAGTATGACCATCAAAGGCGTTGTAGGTAAAACCTTCGAGGTTTTGTGGCCCATTCGTAGAACTTGTGTAGTTGAGAATCTCACCGCTCGGTAAGTGAACACTACCGGAGATGGTCAGTTGGTCGCCAAAGAAATTTGTAGGCGATTGATATGGCTGTACAATTGAACCCGGATTTTGTAGTGAAACGTGCCCATTAAGAATATTCGTCCAAGCGTTGTTGAGATGATCCCAAAATACTTTGCCACTCTGCGATTGATCGACGATGGGAAGTGCGGGACTAAGCAGAATGACAGCGAGTGTTAGGATAGACGCAACCTGCATACAACGTGCTGTGATACTGCGCATCCACGAACGATCAGTGTGCAAACCCTCACGTCTCCATTGCATAATTTGTGCTGTGAGATGAGTACGCGCGATCAGCAACAGCAGGGCGCACAGCAGTACAACGAAGAGGAGTAGTAGGTCTTGCTTTACATAATTGAGATTCACAAGCATGATAGAGCAATAGACAAAGGCGACCAGCCAGGGAAGATGTGCGCGATAGATCAGCCAACTGCCGAAGTAACCAAGAAAGAAGCAGAGGAAAGAGAGGTAAAAAAAGAATACTACCTCCTCACCATTAGGCATCATTGTTGCACCGAGACCTCCGGTGATGACTGCGCGTAAGTCGCCGAGCAAGGCAAGCCAGGAGACGTGGAACGCGATAAAGCTTGTCAGCCAGACCGAGAGCCAATGACCGAGCAGGCATGCGCCGAGGTGTAGCAGCGATTGTGGCATGCGCGGCGTCTTGGCTACCACAAGTCCTGTCAGCAAACCAATAAAAGGGCTTCCCAGTAAGACAATACTGTGATCGACCCAGTTGGCGGCGATTACAGATAGCGTGACGCTGTAGACCGCTATGGCTAATAACAGTAGCACAAACCACCCTTCTGTTGGAGCTAGAGCGAATTGCGCTGGTGAAGACGCCTGTTTTATATGTTGGGATGTCAATTTATTAATAGGGTAAGAAGAAGGCTGTATGCCTTCTTGTTGAGACAAACGATTGGGATTAGCAACACTCGACCGCATCAAGCACTCCTCTAGGTACAACAACCACATTGCCATCTAAGTATATCTCGTATTATAGAGAAAAACATGGTATCTGCACAGAGGTAGTACAAATCTCTGT
>CAXUHF010000002.1:43287-78364 GCA_964250765.1 uncultured Ktedonobacteraceae bacterium
AGGGGAAGAGGCTCCCGCTTGCTACGTACTCGTGTACATAGACACGCAAAAGGAGCCTCTATGAAAGGGGGGAAGGAGAATATGCAGGTGCGGAACAACACCTGTTGGTGGAGGGATAACGAGTACGGGGGACAACAATCAAAGAGGGGGAAAAGCCCTCAAGCCGTAGGTCATGGCTTAGGCTGTTCATCGTTTTAGCCGCTTGCTTGCTACATCATGAGTATAGTTGACATAATATGAAATGTCAAGAGTAAGCCCTAGCATATTGGTACTATGTCATGGTTAAGGTTTCGTGTGTGCTCTACTATCTTGCTCACACCTGTAGATACGTGCAGGACTTAGGCTACAAGGGTTAGTGACATGACCCGTACTGTTTTGGTTGTTGGGTTAGACACAACTGTTCGAGTAGTGTGTTGTACGGAAAGTGGGCGGCGTATCTGCACATCGCTGACATGATCTGCAGGCTCTATGAGCGGAATGAGAGCTAAGGAGACGGAGGCCGTTCCTGTATGCAGTCCCATCGCGTGCAAACTGAACACTTGACTCGTCACACGCATAAGCATTCCTGGTTTCCAGGTCTGTGTCTGGCACCAGACAAGTGAGGGCACATCAGTACTAACAACCTTCTCTTGCCCTCGGTGATCCTTGACTAGCACAGCTATCTGTAGAGGATCAGGCATGGGAGCGAGCACACGCCAGTAGGTGGTGACAGACATATATCCCGCGCTAAGGCTGAAGCGAGTGGGCGCATTCACATGCTCGCCTACCAACTCCATACTTGGAGTCGCATCGTCGGCATCCTTGAATAGGACGCTAACAGGATTGGGAATGGCTTGATGCGCTGGCAGCGCGAGATAGGAGCAGAAGGGTTTGGGCAGAGCAGGTAGCACAAACTGTGCGTCTGTTGTAGGAGTCGGTTGAACAGCAGAAGCGGGAGAAACGCCGGGAGCAGATGCACCTTTTTTGAGCAGGATGTACCCGTCATGTGCATCCAGAACGCCATATGCACCACTCAAGAGTACTTTCTTGGCCTCGCGGATGTAGTCAGTCGAGCTGTAGAACGGATAGATATCGCTGGTCACGTCCAAAAACACGTAATTCGCACTCATGTCAGCATAGGGGAAAAGATAGATACTGGCACGATGACTCACATGGGGCACGAGTGATGATTGTGCAGACAGCGAGGCTTGTGGAGGAATCTGCCGCAAAAATGCTTGTGCAAGGGCAACATGGGCAGTTTTTTGAGGCCACATAAAGCCCGGAGAAAAGGGTAAGTTCTCAGACCCAGCATCCGCACGAACAGTGGCGAACAGGATGAGAATTAGTATGAGGGCAAGCACTACACGTCGTCCAATACCTGCCTGATCTCGTATTTCACATAGTCTTGAAAAGCGGGTTCCTCGGCGTGCAAGGGCAAGTAGTGAAGCAGGCGCGATAGCGTGTATACGGGGAAATATATAACGTAATAGCCACAGCAAGACGACGAGTGCTTCAACCACGGAGAAGACTAGAATCGGAACGAGTTCTGCATTGTACTGGAACAGACCACTATACATCTGTGGGTCTGTACTGAAGAGATTGAGCAAGAGTGTTGGCGCACCCAAAACTAGCACCCAAGGAGCCAGTAGAGCAAGATAAGCTGTCGGAGAGAGCAATAGGCGCAGATAAAGAATGTGTGTTCGCTCAAACACATGTTGTTTGAGCAAGGTACTTGGGTGGAGCAGGATGGAGCGGACCACCTGTGATGGCGAATTTCCTAAATAGCTATAGCGACTCGTCAAGAGTGAGTGCCCTGTGGGGCTGGATAGATGAACGACGTAAAGCCCTAAGCCAGTCCAAGCGAAGGCGAGAAGAATCAAACCAAGACCACTACGCCACCGTTTCTGCAAGAACAGCATCCATAGTCCACACAGCGCGATAACACCCGCGATCTCCTCTTTACATGCTAGTGAGAGGATGGCAAATACGAAGAGCCAGACGGTCTGACGCGTGTAGAGAAAATAGAGCAGAAACATAACGAACGCGATGGTCAAGGTGACTGCGTGAAAGTCGAAGAGAGTGGCGTGTTGTTGCGCGGGAAACAAGAGATAGAGCAGGGCAATAGCAACCCCTGCCCATTCGTTACGTAGGCGTAGACGAGCAAGCCAGAAGGCGGGAAATGCTCCACTCGCAACGACCAGCGTTTGCAACACCACCAGCGTTTTCGGTGTAGAGGCGATGCGGTAGAAGAGGGAAACGAGGAAGAGAATAGGCTCAAAGTGAATGGCAAAGCGAGAGATACCAGTGGTGCTGATACAATTGGTATCTCCAATAATGTTGCAGATGGTTTGTTGCATAATATGACCATGCACCGTATTCCAGATAGCTTGATCCATGATGCCCAGGTCTTCAGCATGTGTCAGGTAGGCGTCCTGTAACTGTGTCAGGTACACAATGAAGAAGGTGGCAAACAGGAGTGCAGCAAGTGCTACAACTCCTGTCGCCCACCCAAATGCACGTGTTCGAGGCAGTGGTTCAGGTTTTGGATACAAAACCGTACTGACAAAAGACGTGGAGCGTCGAGAAAGCTGTCGAGTCCAGTGGAGTGCGTTCATGTGCCTATCCCCTTCTAAGAAGCGTTCCGTGTAGTATACATACTTCGCTCAGAAGTACAAGCACAACAGGACTTTCTAGCTTTGAATAACGGTTCTATTCACGGTCAGCGATGAGGGAGCCTACTCGGTCTCCCAAGCTTGGATCTCTCACGCTGAGAATGATGGCGTAGATGACCGCAAGGACAACGACTCCCAGACTGATCCAGGGAAAATAGTCAAAGGGAGCAGGCTGCCCTGGCTGCACGAGTGCCCAGAGTGGGAAGCCGATGGCAAACACTCCTAAGAGTGGTAAGACCAAGTGTTTGAGCCAGGAGAATTGTTCGCGGAGATTTCGCCAGTAGTAGACGGGCAAGGCTAGGTTTGAGACGAGATAGACCAGTGCTATCAGAATCGTCCCTAGCGTCGCAATCTCTCCGAAGAAGACGACAGGGTCTACTGTCCATCCGAAGATGTACACGATAGCCAAGCTCACTCCAAAGAAGACCAGGAAGCTTACCCAGGGGGTATGACGCTGAGACAATCTTGCTAATGAGGATGGTAAAAGTCCCTCACGAGCAGCATTAAAGATCAGGCGGGATTGCGAGTTTGAACCCGCAATCATGGAACTCATGATTGAGGTGAAGCCAGCGATATAGGCTAGAAAGGCCAGGATGCCGGATATCTTCTGGGCTGCATCAATGAACGGGACGAGTGGTTTTGCCAGGGCTGCGGCATTGTAATTATAGGCAACAACGGTGGCGTACATAAATAGGACGTAACTCACCGTCATGAGCAGTATACTTGAATAGATGGCTCTAGGGACGTTGCGTCGCGGCTCACTCGTTTCCTCAGCGAGTGACGCAGAGTTCTCCCAGCCAACGAAGAGGTAGACCGCTATTGGAAACGCTAAACCCAGACCTGCTATCCCACCGATGTTGGCAGGATTGAAGGGCGCAAGGGAAAGGTGTGTTGCATTGGTAGCCAGCTCAATACACGAAACCAGGACCAGGACGATCATCTCCAAAAGGAAGAAGTATCCTGCCAAGCGGGTAGAAAGGTGGACGCCTCTCACCATGAGGAAAAAGGCTATCACGACAAAGAGCAGGGTAAGTATCTGCCAGGGTATATTGATCCCAACGTACTTTTGCAGAATGATCTGCGTCCACCCACCAGAGATGTCGAGCACCGAGGAGATAGCCACAATATATCCAATGCTGATCACAATGGTGGTTGACACTGCCATGACGGGTCCGAAGGTCTTTCCGATGAAGGTAATAAACGAGCCAGTTGACGGGAGTGCACGGGAGAATTCGGCGAGAGTATTGCCGAGAAGCGCAATGGCGATAGCTGCTAAGATGATGACGAGAGGTGAACCAATGCCAGCTGTTCCTGCGAGCAAAGCAGAACTAAAAAAGAAGCTCATCGCGGGCGCGATGTTTGCCATTGTCGAAGTGGCAATATCAATCAGCTTCAGTGCCCCTCGCTCAAGTTGCGGAGCCGCGAGGCCGGGCAATTTCCCTTCGCCTGGTACTGTGGGTTCTAATTCCTCTGGTACATGCATTACTCGTTTCCTCTTTTCTCGCTATCCCTGTGAAACCGTAGGGGTAGCTGCTCAATAACGCTACTTTTGGAGGTTTTAGTAGGGGTATCTAGGGTTCTCTTGTGGACTCCTCCTTCTGCTGCCAAGGGCGGCACTAGTGACTGACTACATAGTGACGTTGTACATACACGAAAGAAGCTGCTTCCAAAGGATATATAAGTATAGCACGCGAAACTGATGACAAGCAGCCCCAATCATGAAGTAAATCGCTTGATGCAGGCTGAGCCAACAGTGGTGTCTTACTGGTACGTGTATGGTCAGGAGTGCAAAATTCCAGCTTGTAGCACGATCATCACACCCAGAAGGAGGATGAGCAGAATTGCGAACGCAACCAGGAGGAAGAGGCTACGTCTCCAAAAGCGTGGAGCGAGAGGTCGATTTGACTTGGAAGAGGGTATTTCATCTACTCGTTCCTGCTCGTTGTGAGCAGAGCTGGTTGTTGGAAGAAGGAGAGGTGGAGGCACGGACGGTGGAACGGCTTGTGTCGTGATCTCGTGCCAAAACGTCTCAAGTGTAGCGAAGCGATCCTCGCTCTTGAGAGATAAGGCGCGTCCAATGGCGTGAGAGACTGCGACAGGCACTGTCGGAGTGAGTTGAATAACTGGCTTGAGCGGATCTCGCTCTGGACTCATGACGCGGGAGATTGCGCTGGGAGGAGCACTACCTGCCAACAGCGTATAGAGCGTGGCGGCGAGTCCATATGTATCCGTCTGTGGACTCGTTCCTCCCGTGTATTGTTCGGGGGCCGCGTAGCGCGAGGAGCCTTGAAACAAAACCGTCGCAGTTCCAGCAACAAAGGGCTTGGCGGTACCAAAATCGACGAGGACCGCCTTGTGCGCTCCAACTGGAACAATAATATTGCTCGGTTTGATATCGCGGTGCAGAATTGGTGGCTCTTGTCGGTGCAGGTACATGAGCGCATCGGCGATGGGGGCCAAGAGTGTGAGCACTAACGAGAGAGGCAGGCGTTGGTCCGATTGCTCTTGGCGTAGCACGTCCAGGTTCTGTCCTCGAATGTAGTCCATGAGGAGATAACTTCGCTTCAGGGACTCATGTTCAAAAATGCGGTAGACACGGGGCAAAGCTGGATGATGAAGGTGCTGGAGGATTTGCCCCTCAAAGAGAAAGTGCTCTCGCTCTTGCTGAGTGGGAGTAATGCTCTCTTTAAGGGCAAAATGCGCTTGAGCACCGACCTTTTGCCTCACTAAGTAGACGGCTCCACTCTCCCCTGTACCCAGCACTGCTTCGACCACGTAGTGGTCTCCATGAGGGTCGCGGACAATCACTCCTATCGGTAACGTCATTTTTGCATACGTCATAGTTTACCTCGTCACGTGATGAAACGCTAGCATTTTTCTATGAGACATCTCTTTGTACTAACGCACATTCAAAGGCGAATCGGTGTATTGTTCTTCTCTTCACCTGTCAGTACAACGAAAAAGTGCTAGAGTGCAATCACCTGAAAACTGCGTATCTCAAGCTGTGTCCCGTAGCTTTTGAGACCAACGTGTCCACCTGTGCGATATTGGCTATCATGTGTCTCAGCGAGAGGACGTCCATCAACAAAGAACGTGAGGAGAGAGTCTTTGACTTCAAAGCGATAGCTGTGCCAAACTGTACCGGGGTTGAACGGCACCGTTGCTAGAATAGCATTATCCGCTTGGAGTCGTATTTTTTGATCGCAGACCGCTGCTTTGTAGCCATGCCAACCATCGGGCGTCGATGTTCCTCGAAGTGCTACATCGAAACACGGCCAACCAGCTATCACATGTACTCTCGTCTCTACCGCATAATTTGAGGTAGTGGTCATCGTATAGGGAGCGAGAATGGTTGGGTCCGGTTGCTCACTATAGGACGATCCATCGTTGACAAGCTCATTGTTCGCCACCGTCCAATCGGGTGATCCCTTGCCAGACCAGCCTTTGGACCAATCTGCTTGGTAGACCACTCCGACTATCCGTGTAGGAGTGGCAGTCGGAAGAGGCGTCAACGTTGGTGTTGGTACTAGTGTGGGAGTTGTGTGCTGACTTCCTCCTCCAGTCCTCCTCACTTGCGTATTTCCATTGTGGGAAGCAAGGAGGAGCCTTCCTGCAAATGTACCAAGCAAGAACAGGAGAATAAGGAGAACGGGCATAAATACAAGCCATCCCTTCTTTCCCCATCCCTTACTTTTCCCTCGTTCTGATGGTGCAGATGATTCCGATGCTCTTTGAAGACGAGGGCCTGAGGGAACGCTTGCATAGAACTGTTCTAGTGGAGCGTCTTGTACGCGCAGGACAGGTACTTGCGGAGCGGAGATGGATTCGGCTGGAACAACAGAAAGTCCTTGGCTCTCAGCGTGCGCTTGTTCAAAGGCAGTGGCGAATGCGGAAACACTGTTGAAACGCTGCTGAGGATTTCTTCTGAGAGCCGTCTGTACAACATCTGCAACGAGTGGAGGGAGCATTGCAAGATGCTCCCGTAGTGAGGCAGGCGCAGTATCTCCGTTTTGATTCTCCATTTTAGATGCAGCAAGGTGCTGACCCGTCAGCCATTCATAGACAACACAGGCGAATGCATATTGATCACTCATAGGGCTTGCTTCACCCCACACCTGCTCTGGGGCAAGAACGTTTTCTGCCTTCTCTTGAGCAGAAGCATGTGAGAGGATGACCGGAAGAGCAAAATTGGTTAGGACAACGTTCCCGTTTCGCTCAAGAAACATATTTTCTGGCTTGATATTCTGATGGACAATATTTCTTGCATGAGCATAGGAAAGAGCGGCGGCAAGTTGTTTGACAAAAGGGAGAACCTGTGAAACAGAGAGCCGTGAGCCGGGTGGATAACGCTGATAAAGTGTTTCATCGGGGACATAGGCTATGACGAGAAAACAAAGAGCGTCCTCTACACCATAATCAAGCAGTGGTACGATGTTAGGATGTGTGAGATGAGCGAGAGCCTGTGCCTGTGAAAGAAAGAGGTTTTGGTCATGAGGCGAGAGCAATGTAGGAAACACTTTCAATACAACCTGGGCTTTCGACTCAGGTTGTTGAGCGAGATAAACGTCCACTAAACGGTTGTTGCTTAGTGTACGCAACACGCGGTAATTTCTCACAATCTTTCCTGTACGATCATCTGCATGCATCGCCTGTTCCTTTGCGTATCGTCAGTATCCACGCTCTCCTTGTTGATACGCATGTTTCGCGGGAGAAGTTTCGCATTCCAAAGACAAGAAGAGGTCTCTTCCCGTTATGCACTTCTTGAGATTTTTTTGAGGCTTGTACAGCCTCTCTATACTTTTTCTGTATATCCACTGGACTATACTACTGAGAGAGACGTCCGAAGTAGGACATGAAGAGAAGGATTAAGTATGCAGATAGAACCCACCAGCTCGCTTGAGCAACAACCAAGAGTAGTTCCACTTCTGGGTCCAAGTGACCACACTGACATTTCACCAACCCCTGGACAGGATAATTTTGATGTGAACTTACCTTTACCCGCAGAGACGTATCAACAGAGTTTACAAACGCAGTCTGCCAACATACAGTTGCGCATTTCAGAGGTGAGGACAAGTCATCCTGTTCTTCGACGTGTCAGTAATGGCACACTTGAAGCAACCGAGGAAGTCAATGTTCCAGAAGGCGGTATCAGCAAGGTCATCTATCGCGTAAAACACGTCTTAATTGGCGCACCCATTTCTAACATGATGGCAGGGCAAGAACGCTTGACTAAATTCAAAGCATTAGCGGTACTTTCTTCTGACGCCATTTCGTCCGTCGCGTATGCAACCGAAGCCATTTTAATTAACTTGGTGTTAGCTGGCTCATCACGTCTGTGGATGACCCTGCCAATCAGTCTCGTCATCATAGCACTTCTGGCTATCGTGGCGATCTCCTACCGTCAAACCATTCCTGCCTATCCAAATGGAGGTGGCTCCTATATTGTCGCAAAGGAAAACCTCGGCACCGTTCCAGGACTTGTGGCGGCGGCAGCTCTACTCATTGATTATGTCCTCAATGTCTCTGTAAGCGTCGCTGCTGGTGTCCTCAACCTCGCCTCACTTTTCCCAGCATTAGGACCTTTTATTGTTCCTATTGACGTGGCTCTTGTTGTGTTGATTACAATTATTAACCTGCGTGGTGTGCGTGAGTCAGGATCAATTTTTGCCATCCCGACCTACTTCTTCGTCGTCACTGCCGTGCTCCTGATCGTGGTAGGTCTTGTCAAAGCGTATGTCTTCAAACATCAACCATTGATTGGCACATTTGCGTCTGTCAAGGCAAACGAACCATTGTCACTCTTCCTCATTTTACGCGCCTTTGCCACTGGCTGTTCCGCGATGACAGGGGTTGAAGCCATCTCCAATGGAGTTCCAGCCTTTCAGAAGCCGGAGACGCGCAACGCCTCAACGACCCTGACATGGATGGCAGTCATTCTTGGGACGCTCTTCCTCGGAATCACCCTGCTCGTCATGACCTATGCGGTGGAGGCCCATGCAAGCGGCAACCCCACCGTTATCGATCAGATTTCCAGACTCGTCTTTTCGGGGCCGCTCAGTTTCATGTATCCGGTGTTCACCTTTGCAACACTCGGTATCCTCACGCTTTCGGCTGAGACCAGTTACTCGGACTTCCCTCGTCTGGCCTCACTGCTAGCTCGTGATCGTTTCCTACCCAGCCAGTTCGCGTTTCGAGGCGACCGCTTGGCGTTTACCGTTGGCATTCTCGTCCTGGCTTTTCTCGCAAGCGTCCTACTAATTGTCTTTAAAGGCAGTACCGATGCGCTCATCAATCTGTTCGCAGTGGGCGTCTTCATGTCATTTACTCTGTCACAGAGCGGGATGGTGATGCATTGGTGGCGTTTACGGCGGGAAGACAAGACGTGGTTACGCAGTCTCATTATTAATGGTATGGGCGCATTTGCAACGCTTGTAGTTGCCGTCGTAATCTCTGTCACCAAGTTTGTTGAGGGGGCATGGGTGGTAGTATTGCTCATTCCTCTGCTGGTGTTCATGTTTCTGAGTATCAATAAGCACTACACTCATGTGGCACGTGAGCGTATCTCCGATATTCCCATTAATCCCAGCGACATTCATCATCGCATTGTCGTGCCGATTGACAAACTGGACCGTGCCGCAAAGCAAAGTCTTGCGTATGCCCGCTCCATTTCACCTCATGTGACTGCCGTGCATGTAAGTACAAGTGAGGACGAGACACGGAGTGTACAAGCAGAGTGGGAGACGTGGCAGAAGCATTTCTCGGACATGGAGGAGACGCATCTGCTCACCATCGAGTCCCCCTATCGTGCGCTGATCCGTCCGATCCTCGCGTATATAGATACGGTTCACCAACGTCATCCAGACGACACGCTTACCGTCATTCTACCCGAATTCGTGGTTCTGCACTGGTGGGAGTATTTCCTGCACAACCAGACCGCGTTCCGCTTGAAGGCAGCGTTGTTGTTCCGTCCTGGTATTATCGTGGTGAGCGTGCCACAACATTTACGTGATAGACGTGCCGCAACGGTGGCCTCGTCAGGAGCAACACTCGTCAAATAGATGTGCTTTGTCAGGAATGCTCTATAAGTTGCGCAACGAAATTGTAGCAAGCAGGTGGTGATGTAGTTATCAGCCTCAGAAGCCACTTCAATTGTGTTAGTTGAATGAAAAAGTTTCACATTTACACCTTTCATTCTATAGAATTATTCCAAAGAATTCTATAGAATGAAAGGTGTTTTTCCTCTAATTATCGGAATTAGTTTTATTATAAAATGATAAGTTATTATAAAAAGTGAAACGTCTCTTTACTAGAACACGTATAATTCTTGATGCTGAGAAATGCTCTCAGTATTCAGTTCTCATATATGGGTGAGAAAGAGTGCAAGTATGGATGCCAGGTGTTTTTCATATTTGTAGACGCTGATGTGCGGCATAAACGCCACCAATGCAAAAAGTTCTCCTTCTAGTGTGTTCTCGAAAGATATGTCCAGTGTACACATCAAAGATGTATGCGCCTCGTTCGTGAACTGGTAGCCATCCGCACGTCGCTGTTCTGGTCAGAATGCTGATGCATAGAGAGACATGGACTTTTCGCGCTTTCCAACTGGACGTTCTTTCTTTGTGACCTTATCCTTCCGTATTGTTGGATGCAGCTTTGCTGTATTTGAGTCGAAAAGGAGTTCCTTATGAACATTCTTGATGCCGTCATCTCGTCGTTTGCGGCGGCTCTAGCCCTGGTTTTTGCATTCGTGCCTAAACTACTTGGGTTTTTGGTGATCCTCCTTGTCGGATGGATTGTTGCCACCGCGCTTTCCAAAGCGGTAACATTCCTGCTTCGCAAGGTCGGCTTCGACCGCATTGGCGACCACATTGGTTTATCACGCCTGCTATCCCAATCGGGAATCAAGACGGACGCTGCTGACGTGCTCGGCAAACTCGTCTACTGGTTCATTTTCCTCATTTTCCTGGTCCCTGCAGTGGATGCGCTTGGCTTAACTGCCGTGAGTAATCTGCTCGGTCAGGTGATTGGATTCTTACCCAACGTGTTTGTCGCTATTCTAATCCTTTTTCTGGGAACATTTGCGGCAACCATTGTTGCGGACATCGTGCGTGGAGCAGCAGGTAGCGCAAAGATTGGCAACCCGAATCTTTTTGCGAACGTCGCTCGCTATGCCATTCTTGGCTTCGTGGCCCTGATCGCGCTTGAGCAGTTAGGCATCGCTACCTCACTCTTAAACATTCTGTTTACCGCTATTGTAGGTGCTGCGGCCCTTGCTGCTGGTCTCGCCTTTGGGCTGGGTGGACAAGATACTGCTCGCAAGTACCTTGATCGCACCGAGAGCACTGCCAGCACTGCGGCTACACAAATACAGGCGCAGCAACAACGCACAAACGGAGCACAAACGGCCCCAGCACTACGTCCTGACGTACCACGAGCGCGGTAACGCGCTTCACTCGCCACATTCCTACGTCCGTCTGTTTATCGCTATTCATGAGGAAGGTTGTTCTTTGAACACTTCCTTCCTCACTACAGAACAAGGAGAATTTTCATGGCAACCCAAGCATCTATTGTTGCTGGCGTCTTCGAGCAAGAGACTCAAGCACGACAAGCACTCAGCGCGTTGAAACAGGCCGGTTTCGCTTATGACCAAGTGGGCGTCGCCACACAGGGACAGCAAGGCGTCGATCTCAAGAACGACCTGCTGGGTCTTGATGTGCCACGCCAACAAGCAAACTATTATGCGCAGGAATTCAAGAATGGGCGTACCGTCGTATCAGTACGACCAGATGGGCAAGAGCAGAAAGCTCATGATATTCTGCACCAGTACGGTGGCTATGACTACGAGCATCAAACGGTCGAGACGCAGACGTCTGCGGGCTACACGCGAAACGCAGCAGCACTCTCTACCCAGACAACAGCTAACGATGTACGAGATGACTTTCATCAGCCCCGTTCGCTGACACTTCGCTCAGAGCGTCTCAACGTGACCAAGGACCGTGTGCAGGCAGGGGAAGTTGGTCTGCACAAGGAAGTCGTCACGGAGCAGAAGACCATCAATGTGCCTGTCACGCGCGAGGAAGTCGTGATTGAGCGACACGCTGTCACAGATGGACAAATTGATAACACACCTATCGGTGAGGGCGAAATCATTCGTGTTCCCGTGAGTGAAGAGCAGGTCAACGTGACCAAAAGTACCGTCGTCACAGGTGAAGTCGCCATTGGCAAACGAGCCGTTCAGGAGACTCAGCAGGTGACGGATACCGTCCGGCATGAGGAAGCTCGCATCGAGCAAGAAGGCAAGGTCAACATTCAGGGTGATATCGATCCTCGAAAAGCCTAACCGTCTTCCTACAAAGAGTGTTCACAGGAAGCAACACGTGTGCTACCTGTGACCTCTTAGAGCCGTGTCTCTTGCGCCCACAAGAGGACAAAGGAACACTCGATGAAAGACAATATACCTCTTGTAAAGTCAGCTTTGGCGGAACTCGTCGGTACCTTTTTTCTGACGCTGGCCGCCTTAATTAGTGGGACACCCTATGTTGTTGGTGTGATTCTTGGTGTCTTTGTCTATGCTATTGGTGCGATTTCGGGGTGTAATCTTAATCCTGCTGTGTCACTTGGCTTAATAGTGACCCGTCGCCTTCCTGTATTGACTGGTCTGCTCTACATCGTGGTTCAGATCGCTGGAGCAGGGCTGGCACTGCTGGCGGCAAACTTCACGGGTCTTCTTGCAACTCATTATGCTGCCGCCAGTCCACTTTTAGAGTTTTTGGGCTTTGGAGTGTTAATGCTGACGGTGATGGCTGTCTCGGAAAAAAATGTGCCACAGGCAGGTAGTGGCATCGCAATCGGGGGAGCACTTGCAGCTGGACTCGTGGTGAGCAGAGGGATACTCAATCCTGCCGTCGCTATTGCGATGGGTCAGGCCCTCTCACCTGCAACATGGGCAACCTTGTTGAGTGGCATCTGTTTTAGTTTGCTCTTCATGCTCTACGAAGTCAAGCAGAAGCCAGCAGAGGAAGACACCACAAAGGCCCAACCCAGCACTCCGTTCGAGCAATTGAGAAGCGTGCCACGCACAAAATAAAGGGAAAAACGCATGTATCCATACGATCAGAATAATCAGCAGATGTATCAACAGTACATTAACCATGCTGATCAGGGAACCTATTCACAGATTCCGGATCAGGAAGCCCAGCAGAATTATACTCAGTTCGTGCAGAATGCGCCACCTCAGATGGTGCAGCAGGCACATGAACAATACTATCAGCAGATGCCTCCACAACAACGCGGCAACTTGATGCAAGGACTGATGGGGGGACTCATGCAGCGAGGAGCGACGCCCCAGCAGATGGGGATACAGAATACTGACCCAAATACCATGTCTCCTCAAGATGCGGCACGCGTCACTGGCTATGCGGCACAACAACAACCAGATATACTTCACCAAATGATGGGTCCTGGAGGTCCACTAGGAAGTACCGGTGCGAAACTCGCAGTTGCTGGCATCGCGGCCTTTGCCGCTAAGCAGATGCTCGGTGGTGGCGGAATGAAACTGTAAATCACTGTATGGAACGCGATCAGTGTCGGGTTCCTGCAACTAGCATGAAGAAAGGAATGTTCCGTATGGGAATGTTTACCAATGGACTGATTGTCGGAGTGGGAGTAGCCTTGCTCGTCGCACCGATGAAAGGCGAAGAGATGCGTCGTCTTGTCGGCGAGCGTGTATCAAGCATACGCGCCTCACTTCCTCAAGGTAGACAAGGCTCTCAGTACATCCAGCAAGCCTCTGATACTGTATCACAGACAGCAAACGTCCTGAAAGACACTGCACAACAAGCAGCAGCACAAGTGCAATCAACAGGAAGCACACTCGCCGATACAGCACAGCAGGCAGCGACAAAAGCAAAGCAAGCGAGCAAGGATGTGGCAGAGACGACCAAGCAAACGGCACGGTCAACACAATCCCCAACGCGTGGAACGAGTACTTCATTATAAAATGAAGCAAGTCTTAAGGAGAAATACAATGTGGCCTTTTGATCAAAACAATCAGCAGATGTATCAGCAATATTCTCAGGCACACGAGTCTGGCAACTATAATGGCATCGATCAGAATCAGGCAATGGGCAATATGCAGCAGTTTATGCAGAACGCTCCGGCTGATACCCAGCAACAGGTCTATCAACAGCACTTTGAGCAAATGCCCTATGACCAGCGCGCACAGTTTGCTCAACAGATGCCTCAGCAGTACGGTGCAAACCCCAATGACCCACAAGGGATGGCACAAGGCTTCCATCAGATGGGACAAGAGCAGCCGAATATGCTTTCACAGATGTTTGGCGGTCAGGGAGGTGCTTCAGGCAATATGATGGGGCAAGGTGGTCTCGGCATGGGGCAAGGGGGACTTGGTGGAATCGTGGGAGCTGTGGCCCAACATATGCTGGGGAATCAAGGTGGTGGCATTTTCTAGCGATTGAGGAAGGAGAGCAGGATTGCCCTCCTTCCTTGTCTCCATGCGCTTATCCTCAACACAAGCCATCCTCCGTGTTGCTGTTCACTTCTCGAAAGTATACTTGCTAAAAAGCAAGTATCTGTTCAGTGAAAGAAATCTATGAGGAAAGTTCTTCGTGAAAGGAGAACATGATGCAAGAACGAACAATTATTGAAAGAAGAGGCAGTCCAGCTCTCAAGTATGGTATTCTGTTTGGTATTCTTCTTGGAGCATTTTTCGTTGTTCTGACGCTCCTCACCAATTACTTAAATTTGGGAAGCTTCGCGCTCTTCATCACTCTTGGTGGCTTTATTCTCGCTCTGATTGTTTATCTGCTTGCAGGAATACGCGCTTCGCAGGAGACAGGCATGATGGGAACAGGGGCCTTCGCAGGGCTATGGACAGGGGTGGTGAGCGTCATTATTGGATTTCTTGGTGCACTTCTACTTTCCTACCTGAATCTTGGTACCTTGCGTCAGCAAGTTGCCACAACTGCACAAACTGTGGCTCATCAGGTACATCAGACGCTTCCTGCAACCACCGATCAACTCTTGCTTTCAACAGCGATTGTCACGGGCCTGACTGGACTCGTAGTCTCGATCTTGCTTGGTCTCATCGTGGGAGCGATTGGAGGGGCGATTGGTCGAGGACGTGCTTCACGTAGGACTCTGGTTGCTCAAGAGACAACGTATCGGGATGTTCCAACACCACCGATTAATAGATAATCTCTTCTAGTCACTCAATGTCTTTCGACATGCGAACGACGCCTAGGTATGAACATGACTTATTCCCTTTTTTTATAACTTCTCGTTTTACACTCACAGAAAAGGATTCGGTTGTCTGAGAAGGAAGGAGAGCAGGTATGCAGACGGAAAAGAGAAGACCTCAGTGTGAAGAGGTTTCTGATCGTCTGCTTGCTGAGCGCGCATTAGCAGGGGATGAGGATGCCTTTGCCATCCTTGTGCATCGCTATCGTCCCTGGCTGTTTTCCTTCATCTGTCACCTGACTCATAATGGAACTGAGGCCGAAGACATTCTGCAGTACGTGTTCCTGAAGCTCTATCTCGCTTTACCCGCGCTCAGGATTGATCAGCCACTTGAACCCTGGTTGTTTCAGGTGGCTCACAATCGCTGTGTAGACGAAGCGCGGCGCAAACGGATGTGGTCCTTCTCAGAGGTTGAAGCAGGGATGAGGACGAGCGAGGTCTCGGAACTCGCGCTGCTGCTAGATACTCATCCCTTGCCAGAAGAGGTCGCAGAACAACACGAACTCCAATCCTTTGTACAGTATGCCATCAGTACTCTCCCTGCAAAATATCGTGCCATTGTTCTGCTTCGCTATGAGGAACAGCTCAGTTTTGCCGAGATTGCTCAGGTGCTTGGCATTCCAGAGCAAACTGCAAAAACGTATATGCATCGTGCGAAACCGCTCTTACGCAGTGCATTGAGGTGATTCCCTCAACGCATATCCATGTTCAGCACGTTCCAAAGAAAAGGAAACACTACGTTATGTCTTCACTCATTCGTCCGCTTACTTTTCCTCGTTCCAAACCGACCACGACCACGTGGGCACGCCTTGCTTGACTCTTCTGTCTCTAGACCTCTTCTTTACAGGAAGAAAGGACCCATAAATTCCATGATGTTTGATTACCTTATCGTTGGTGCGGGGTTTGCAGGAAGTGTTCTGGCTGAACGTCTTGCCAGCCAAAGCAACAAGACCGTCTTGCTTCTTGATAAGCGAAACCATATCGGTGGCAATGCCTATGACTACTATAACGAAGATGGCATCCTTGTCCACAAATACGGCCCGCACATCTTCCACACCAACGCGTTGCCCGTCGTTGAGTACCTCTCTCAGTTCACTGCGTGGAGGCCATACCAGCATCGAGTTCTTGCGAGTGTCGATGGACAGCTTGTCCCCATTCCTATCAATCTCAACACTATTAATACCTTGTATGGCTTGAATCTGACCTCGTTCCAACTCGAAGAGTTCTTTGCCTCGGTTGCAGAACCGCGAGAGTCTATTCGCACCTCAGAGGATGTGGTCGTGAGTAAAGTAGGGCAATCACTCTATGAGAAGTTTTTTCGCAACTACACCCGCAAGCAGTGGGGACTCGATCCCTCAGAGCTTGATGCGAGCGTGACCGCACGCGTTCCAACGCGGACGAACCGTGATGATCGCTACTTCACAGATACCTATCAACTTATGCCATTGCATGGCTATACGCGTCTCTTTGAGAAAATGCTGTCTCACCCAAACATTAAGATTATGCTGAATACCGACTATCGTGAAATGGTGGACACCATTTCGTATCGAGAGGTGATCTATACAGGTCCTATTGATGAGTTCTTTCACTATTGCTATGGGCATCTGCCGTATCGCTCGCTGGACTTTGAGTTTCAAACGCTCAACACTCCTGTGCAGCAGCCAGTCGCAGTAGTGAACTATCCCAACGACTACGCATACACACGTTCGACGGAACTCAAATACCTGACGGGACAGGAGCATGCGAAAACAACGCTCGTGTACGAGTACCCGAAAGCACAGGGCGATCCCTACTATCCTATTCCTCGCCCTGAGAACACCGAGATGTACAAGCAGTATAAAGTGCTTGCGGAGGCAACCGAAGGGGTTCACTTTGTAGGGCGGCTTGCAACCTATAAATACTACAATATGGATCAGGTGATAGCGCAAGCATTGAGCGTTTTCAATAAACTCTGTCAAGCGGATATAGAGGATACATACAACGAAACATCACTCTCTCCGAGTGTGTGAGAAGGTCGCTTTGGATACATCTGCGAAACGAGAGCGTAAGAGACCACCTCTCACCTTGACAGGTGAGGAGTGTAGTGAACCGAGAACAGAAAAGGAACTTGTATGCACACGCCACAGATACCTGAGGAGATGCCCCGTGTCTCCGTGCTAATGCCCACCTTTAATCAGGCATCGTTCATTCAGAGAGCACTCAAAAGCTTGTTCGCTCAGACGCTCTCTGACTGGGAACTCGTCATTGTGAACGATGGGTCGCACGATGCAACTCATGAGTTGTTACAGCCCTACTTGAGTGATACCCGTATTCACTACCACCGTCTGCATGAGAATGTGGGTTTAGGTGCCGCACTCAATGTCGCACTCGCTTTTGCGAAAGCACCGTTGATTGCCTATCTTCCTTCTGACGACCTCTATTATGCAGATCACCTGGAGTCCCAAGTACGTTGTATGAATGAGCATCCAGCGGCGGTTCTCGCGTATGCGGGCGTGCGAAGTGAGGTTCGTGTCCCTGGAAGAGGAGTTACTGACACGTCTTCACAAGGGCAGATGCAGGACATTGCGCTTCAGCTAGTGCAAGTAATCCACCGCCGTACTTCACATCAGTGGATGGAACGTGATGAGTTGGTTACGGACGATCTGGACCGCATGTTCTGGTCAAAATTGCGTTCACAGGGAAGTTTTGTCGGAAGCGAGCACATCTCGTGTCAATGGGTGGATCATCCACTTCAACGACACAAAATTCTTCAGGAACCGTTAGGGGGCATCAATCCGTACCGTTCGTATTATCAACCCAAGCACCCACTGCACTTCCACACGACAAAGGGCAATGACACGGACGAGGTTACGTATTACCAGCGCTTTCGTGAGCGACCCGATACTCCACCTGCCTCCGATGGTCTCAAGATTTTGCTCGTGGGAGAACTCGCGTTCAATTCCGAACGTGTGCTAGCATTGGAGGAACGTGGTCATACGCTCTATGGATTGTGGACACCAGATGGACACTGGTTCCATATGGTGGGACCTGTTCCCTTTGGGCATGTGAAGGACATTTCAAGGGCTGGATGGCGTGAGGCAATACAACAGGTGAAACCGGATGTCATCTATGCACTGCTGAACTGGGAGACAGTGCCGTTCGCACACCACGTGTTAATGGAGAACCCAGGCATTCCCTTCGTCTGGCATTTCAAAGAAGGTCCTTTTGATTGTATCGCCAATGGCACGTGGTCGCAACTTCTCGATCTGTACACGCACGCGGATGGGCAAATCTTCTGTAACGCCGAGACGCGGGACTGGTTCAACACGGTCTCGCCGGGGCTGGTACATGAGGACTCCTCGCTCCTGCTTGATGGAGACCTTCCCAAACGTGAGTGGTTCGCGGGAAAGCTCTCGCCGCTGCTCTCTGAGCTAGATGGAGACGTACATATGGTCATGGCAGGTGGTATTGTTGGGTTACAACCAGCAGCAGTGAGTCAACTTGCCCAACACAACATTCACCTGCACTGCTATGGTGATTTCTACCGTCGAGTGGCTCGTCCCTGGATGGAAGAAGTGCAACGACTCGCTCCTGAGCACCTACATCTGCACTCTCAGGTCAGTCAGGAGCAATGGGTGTCCGAGTTTTCGCAATATGACGCAGGATGGTTGCACATTTTTAAAAGTACGAATGCAGGGGATATGTCCCGTGTGGATTGGCCTGACTTGAATTATCCTGCCCGTCTCGCCACTCTCGCGTCCGCAGGAGTCCCTTTTGTGCAATACGATAATCCAGGCTCCATCGTTGCGATGCAAGCACTTGCGCGCGAGCACAACTTAGGAATTGTCTACAAGGACATTGAACAGTTAGCTGAACAACTGCACGATAGAAAGAACATGATGCGCCTGCGAGAGAATGTCTGGAAGCAGCGGAAACAGTTCACCTTCGATTACCATGCTGATCGCTTAGTCGAGTTTTTCCGTCACGTGATCGAAAAACGGCATGCATCTCCAACTCATGTGAAGCGTCAGAGAAAGGATTACGCATACCAGAGTTTGTGAACTCATGCACAAGGAAACACAGCAAACCTTTGACACATTACCATGTTAAGGGTTTGCTGTGTTTCCTTGTAACTACATTCTTGATGGCTGTATTAAGAACGTAGTGGTTCACATTTCATGAAAGTTGTAAGATGTACAAAGGAGAAGCAGAAACACTACGAGCGAAGAGACTTCAATTGTTTGGCATGCTCATAGTATTATTAGCGAGAGAGTAGAAGGAAAATAGGTGATACAAACCCATGAAGATACAGGTCATCCACGTCCACAACTCACACGCGCCCAGTGGATGGATTTAAGTGGTCCCTGGGGATTTTCGTATGATGAGGCTGATAGTGGACTCGATGAAGCATGGTATGAACACACCGATATGTACACACGTACCATTCAGGTTCCTTTTCCACCTGAGTCACCCGCAAGCGGCATTGGCGAGACAGGTTTTCATCCCATCGTGTGGTATCGACGCACGTTTTCTGTTCCAGCGGAGTACGAAGGGAAGCGGCTACTACTGCACTGTGGTGCTGTAGATTACCGTGCCCATGTCTGGGTCAATAACAAGCTCGTGGTGACACATGAAGGAGGGCAGACACCCTTTCATGCAGACATCACTGCCGCACTCCGTACTGATGGTGAGCAGGTGGTCGTCATCCGTGCAGAGGATGACCCAACAGACTTGGCTCAACCGCGCGGCAAACAAGACTGGCAGGAGCACCCCCATAGTATTTGGTATCACCGTACAACAGGTATTTGGCAACCAGTCTGGCTTGAGCCAGTTGCTCCTACGCATATCTACCGTGTGCGCTGGACACCTGACCTTGAGAATGGATTGATTGGGATGATGGTGACGCTTGAACGACAAGACGAGCAACACCTCCGTCTGCGTGCTCAATTCAAGCTGCAAGATACCTTCCTGACTGACGATACGTATACCGTGCAAGGGACAGAAGTACAGCGTCAGATTGCCTTTGATAAAGCTGGAATGGCAAATAGAGATGCACTTCTGTGGTCGCCAGCACAACCAAACCTGGTTTCAGTAACGTTAACGGTGTTGGATGGTGACGAGATCGTGGATGAGGTAGAGAGCTATGTTGGTTTGCGGAGTGTCGGGGTCGAGAACGGACGATTTATGCTCAATGGGCGACCCTATTACCTCCGTTTTGCACTGGAACAGGGCTACTGGCCTCAGTCACATCTTGCAGCACCAAGTGATGAAGCATTACGCCATGAAGTGCAAATGGCGAAAGACTTGGGCTTCAACGGAGTACGTGTTCACCAGAAGGTTGAGGACCCACGCTATCTCTATTGGTGTGATCGTCTTGGCCTGTTAGTCTGGGGAGAGATGGCAAACGCCTATATCTTCACGCCTACTGCTGTAGAGCGTATGATGCGAGAATGGCTAGATGTGCTCAAACGGGACTACAATCATCCCTGCATCGTAGCATGGGTCCCCTTTAACGAGAGTTGGGGTATCCCAAACGTGGCACACGATCCAGCACAACGTGATTACGTACAGGCAATTTATCACATTACCAAGACCCTCGATCCCACACGTCCTGCTATTGGGAATGACGGGTGGGAACACCTTGTGAGTGACATCTATGGAGTTCACGACTACTCCTTTGAAGGAAATATGCTCCGTGCCCGATATGGAAGCACCGAAATAGTAGAGCAGACATTGCACAAAGTGCAACCTGCGTATCATGAAGTGATGTTACCTGGCAATACTCATACGAATGAACCAATCATGCTAACCGAGTGCGGCGGTATCATCTACCATCCACGGTCTGACACTCCCTCGTATGGCTACTATGTCGTCAAGGACGCTGAAGCCTTTTTGACAAAATATAAGGAGATTATCGACGCAATAGTGGAAAGTGCCGCCATCGCTGGCTTTTGCTATACACAATTAACCGACACGGGCCAGGAGACCAACGGATTGTTGACAGCAGAACGCGAGCCAAAGGTCGATCCAGTAGCTCTTCGTGCGATCACGGGCCGTGCCTCACTTTCGATTCCAGGGGATGTGATTGGTCAGATGCTCAGCGTCCAAAGTGTCACGCCCTTTGCCGGAAATTAGTGACGTTGCTACACTTTTTACTATGAAGCGACGAAGCGAAATGGAAAGGGTGAACCTTAGGCGGAGGATGAAGAGACGTTCTCGCTGACCCTGCGACGCTCTTTCTACGGCAACTTCCACACCTTCGCGTGGGTAAATATCACTTCAGTCGGATCGGTTGAATCATCGGCTGTCACTCCGATCTGGCCTTGGCTGTACGTGCTATCAGTAACACTTGTTAGGAGTTGTTGATTCAAATAGAGATCAATCGTCTCATTTCGCGCAACGACCGCAATGGTATTGGTCTCGTTCGGACTAAAAGCAATGTCTGGAGAAAACCCGCTTTTTAACAAACGCGATGTTGCACCAGTCCCATCCACATAGAGGCGAAGCGAGAAAACACCGTTCTGGTCGAAACGCAAGTAGTAGAATTTGGTCTTTGTACTATCGGCTCGAAAGACAATACCACCAGCATCACCGTTGCTGATATTCATCTCTACCTCATAAGTAAAGTTCGTAAATTGTAGATTTTGAGCGAAGCAGGTATTAAAATAGCCTGATTGCGTTTCGCTCACATGATAGGCTGATCCCGTAAACGCACAAGAACCGCCAGTCGTACTTGTACTCGTTTCCATCCAATTATATTTCTCATTGTTAACGCTTAGAGGATCATCGAGCAGCACTGTATTGCTAAAAGGGTAGTGCGAGGCGACTCCAGTAGCCGTGAGGTTTGCTTGTGCTGTTGCTGTTGCATACAGAGCAGTAGTGTGTACATTGCGCTGATAGGCAAACAGCAAGGGAAGACCTATACTCGCTGCGATGACGAGGAGCGCGAGTGTCATCAAAAGCATTCCTCGTCTTCTGCGCGGACTGTTTCTAGGGTCCTGATGTTGAATGATGTGCTCATCGTCTCTTTGATTTTGGAGGGAATTGTAGACGCGTGGAGTGGAAGAGGGTATGGGAGAAAGTGGTTGTACAGCTTTATACGTAACAAGTGCAGCACTCTCAGGGTGTGCAACGACAGAGGGTGATATGGTAGGTCCATAGATATCGTCTTCATAACCGTAGGATGTGTGGGCACCCTGCAATGCTTGCTGAAGGGCACGCGCAAAGTCAGAAACGGAAGCAAAGCGGTCTGTCGTCTGTTTCGCAAGAGCGCGTAAAAGTACCGCATCGACACCTGGAGAGAGATGTGGATTAAGTGTACTAGGTGGCTGTGGAAGTGTTATGAGGTGCCGATACATCGCTTGCTCTTGGTTGCCTAGAAAGGGAATATGACCTGTTAGCAATTCATATGCGATAATAGCAAGTGCATATTGATCTGTTGCAGGCACGGCGACGCCACTCCACTGTTCAGGGGCCATATAGGTTGGAGTACCACGGATGATCTGACTGGTCTCATCCGTGTTAGACATGGCGATACCAAAATCTGTGAGTAACAGATCGGGACTATCTCTATGCTCTCTATTACCACGAAGAAGAAAATTGGATGGTTTGACATCTCGATGAATAATCTGATGGTCATGTGCATGTTGCAGTGCATTTGCAGCCTGATGGACAAAATGTATAACATCTGCTGGTGAGAGCAATCCTAGCTTGCTATGCTCCCGTAACCAGTCAGCAAATGACCCTTCTGAACAAAACGGCATAACCATGTACGTGACCATTGAGGAAGTCATCAATTCCTCACCATAGTCAAAGAGAGGTAAGATGTTGGGATGGTCGAGCTGAGCAACTGCCTTTGCTTCACGCTGAAAAAGGCGCACTACATCCTCAGTAACCACAACATCAGAAGAGGGAAGAGCATTAGTCTGAATGACCTTGATAGCTATTTGTCGATTGATGCGCGTATCTTCCGCGAGATACACTTCACCCATGCCACCATGCCCGATAGGACGCAAAAGACGATAGCGACCATTTTGCAAAGCTTCTACTTGCATTTCTCACCTTGTGTAATAGAAATAGAAAAACGAGATGGCAGTAGAACACAAGCTACCTATGCATCCTCGACCAGCAAAAAACTGTCTGCATATCTTCCCAAAAATACACAAGCAACCTCTCTCAGTAATACGTTGTGCAAAGAAGATTCTGATACACATATAGGGTCTCAGAGGAGTTGGGGTGAGATAGATGCCAAGAGAGGAAATTGCTTGCAAGGCTGGTCTAGCGGAGTAACCAAAAAGAGAAACACTCTTTTTACACGGTGTGATCACATGACTTCTTCCGACCCCGAAGGTGTATGGTATGATAAAAGTGTGATCAGTTATGAGGGTTTTTTGAGCAATCTGGTTCGCCTTTGTACGTTGACGTTTTCTGTGTTCAAGCTAGTGGAAGACTCGTATGAATTCGCACATCATAAACCAATTAAAAAATGGAGACCTGCGAACAAAAGGCACATCTGAGGACGTCGTACAAGAGGTTCTCAACAATCCAACACTTGTTGAGGAACTTTTCTCAGGGGTATGTACTCACGATGCAGGATTCCGTATGCGATGCTCTGATGCACTTGCAAAGGTTGCTCACCACAATCCTGCTCTTCTTCAGCCATATACGCATGTTCTCATAGATACCGTCTCCATCATTGACCAACAAGAGGTGCAATGGCACGTCGCGGAAATATTCTCACTGATCGAGCTTGACGACAAAGACCAGGAGAAAGTGGTTGCTCTCCTGCTTCGTTTTCTTGAGACAACTAAGAGTAACATTGTCAAAGTGTTTTCTCTGCAAGCCTTGACCGACATTGCGATACGTAACGACACGTTCAAATGCAACGTCATACAGGTGGTCAAACATGAAATGCAGAACGGTGCGCCATCAGTACTCAGTAGAGGAAAAAGATTATTGAAACAGCTTGGAGAAAGGTGACCTGTCTTTTTTGATGTTGCAGTGCTTGATGTTATGGTACTGAAAAGCTCTTTTTGGCAAAGTGCTTATTAGTCAGAACACAGCATTGTTTCGTCAGATGATCCAACACGAGAGCGACATTAACAGAGCAAACTTCCTTTTAGTGTCGCAAGCCCAAAGTCAAAGGCTGATGACACTGTAGTCGGTCTGCTCTCTACAAACCTCCACAAGCGTATTGTGGTAAACGCTTCAGTCTCAAAAAACCAACCTTTTCGGCAACTTCGTTGAGATGATCGCAGAAGTTCTCAAATTTGTACAGTCCTCTTTTTGTACGGAAAAGATACTTCTTCTCAAAGAGATCAGGAATTTCCTGCTGTGCTTTGTGTAGCAATGGCAATCAGGCTTGGTGTTTACTGAGGATCGTGGTCGAATGGTAGTTGAGTACTCCGCCATTGCCACTCACCAGGACGATATCATTGAGCTGGCAGATGTCGATGTCTTTCAATTCAAGACCTGCCATCTTGAGGGCGATAGCACCCGACTGTTTGGCTCCGGTGTAGATACCCGGTTCGCGGTCGGTGCGCTGATCGTCACCTGGAGCACCTTGTCCCATGCCTCGTACATACACAGGTGGCTGTTTCAGACTCCTGGCTCGTTCTGCGGAGGTGATGATCACCGCTACTCCACCGTTGGAGACGAGGCAACAGTCGAAGAGGTGGAAGGGTTCAACGATGTAGCGCGAGTGGTGGTAATCCTCCATCGTCAGAGGTGTGCGCATTTGCGCCCAAGGATTTCTCTGCGCCCATTTGCGCTGCGAAACCGCGATAGCTCCCAATTGATCGTTGGTCGTGCCAAACAGATGCATATGTCGTCTCGCTGCCATCGCATACAGAGGATTAGCTCCATAATTGCTGTAGGCTGCGGATAACCCAGCCATACCCGTTATCGGTCTACCGTCCGCCCCTCCATATGAGGAGCCAGCTCCACGATGCGGTGTGAGCGGTGCATCGGCATAGACCAGCACGACGACGTTCGCTAGACCTTCCTGGATAGCCATTGCAGCGTACTGAATCATCGTGCCTGCTGTCGAGCCATAGGCATTCATGACATTCAGCAATGATACGTCCTCGAAGCCGAGCGTCATTTGCAACATCGGGTTCATCTCTGGTGATAAGTTCGCATTAATGAGTAAACCATCAACATCCTCTTTTTGAAGACCTGCGTCAGCGAGGGCTAGTTGAATCGCTTCAGCGGCAAAATCAGAGACACTGCGTCCGTAGACTTTGCCCATAGGTAGCATTCCTCCGACCCTACTTGCTATTGTTGCTTGTGCTCTCGATAATGACTCATTAAGCTTTGTATTTTATGCACTTAAGAAACCTTGACATTCTATAGAATATAGATTATAGTTTGTTTCGTATCCACTATTGTTACTCCTATTTTCGCATTTCGCTACAGTCGTTTGCGTAGTTTCGTTCGATGTATGGACAAGAACTTGCTCTAGGATAGCGCAGGCGATCTCGACAGAACGACAAAGGGGTCTTTAGATTCTCTGTCCTGCTCCCCTCGAATCCTAAGCATCATTATGTACTCCCTGTCAATGATGAGGTCTTCTGGTAGACTAACACCTGTTCAATTCATTGAGGCACACGCTGGCTAAGCCTTCTTAAGGTCGCCTGCAATTGGTAGATATGTGTTCGTGCTGAAAACCCTTGTACCGTTTGATCTTAATGTGTATCTCTCGGTTCAGTCTGCCTCGTGCCTGACAGTTGTTGACTACCCCTTTTCCTATCCATTTACATGTGATTGACGAAGCCACAAAACAAACAGGAGGACAACGCTATGTCCAATGAACAAAACCGTTCGAGTGAAGTCAGCGGAACCCCGGTTAACCACTTTGACGCAGTCGTCATCGGTGCAGGATTCTCAGGATTATATATGCTCTACCGACTGCGCGAGCTTGGACTTTCGACGCAAGTCTATGAAGCTGGCGAAGGCGTCGGTGGCACCTGGTACTGGAACCGTTATCCTGGTGCGCGCTGTGATAGTCCCAGTGTTCACTACTCCTATTCCTTCTCTCCTGAACTCGAACAGGAATGGGAGTGGACCGAAAAGTTTCCCCGCCAACCCGAAATTCTCCGCTACCTCAACCACGTCGCGGACCGCTTCGACCTGCGTCGTGATATTCAGTTGAACACTCGTGTGATCTCGGCCGTCTACGACGAGATCACCAATCATTGGCTGGTCAAGACAGACCAGGGGGATCAGGTATCAGCGAGGTACTGCATTACGGCGGTCGGGTGCCTTTCCACACCGAATATTCCGAGGTTTCAGGGTCTTGATTCCTTTACAGGTCACATCTACCACACAGGTCAATGGCCTCACGAAGGGGTAGACTTCACGGGTAAAAAGGTCGGCGTGATCGGGACAGGCTCAACAGGCATTCAAGCGATCCCACAAATTGCCAAGCAAGCCGCTCACGTAACCGTTTTCCAGCGCACCCCAAACTACAGCCTTCCGGCTCGCAATCGGCCTCTCACTGAAGAGGAAGAGGCAGCGATCAAGGCGAATTATCGCACGCTTCGTCAGACTGACCGCCAGTCTCCAGCGGGCCTTACGATGAATATCAACATGCAGTCCGCACGTGATGTCACACCAGAAGAACGTCAGAAAACGTTCGAGGAGAGGTGGGCACTCGGTGGTCCGCAAATGCTGGCGGCCTTCTCGGACATCGCCACCAATTTAGAGTCCAACACGTATATGGCCGATTTCGTGCGCTCCAAGATCGCTGAGATCGTGCACAACCCCGAGGTCGCCAAGTTGTTGATGCCACATGACCACCCTATTGGGAGCAAGCGAATCTGTATCGACACCGAATACTATGAGACGTATAACCGAGAAAACGTTTCGTTGGTGGACGTGCGCACCTCACCCATTGAGGAGATCACACCCACTGGTCTGCGAACTAAGGACGCCGAGTACGAACTGGATGTAATCGTGTTTGCGACCGGCTTTGATGCTATGACTGGTGCGCTCTTCAAGATGGATATTCGCGGCAAACACGGTCAGGTTCTCAAAGAGAAGTGGGCGGTTGGTCCGCGCACCTACCTGGGCATTATGACTGCTGGATTTCCAAATCTTTTCACCATCACAGGTCCCGGCAGTCCTTCCGTGCTGAGTAATATGCCCGTCTCCATTGAACAGCACGTGGAATGGATCAGCGACTGTCTTGCCTACCTGCACGAGCATCGCTTCACGCGCATCGAACCCAAAGGTGAAGCCGAGGATACATGGGTGGCTCATGTGAACGAGGTGGCGAATTTAACTCTCTACCCGCTGGCGAACTCGTGGTATCTTGGCGCGAATATCCCTGGCAAACCGCGCATCTTCATGCCCTACGTTGGTGGAGTAGGAAACTACCGGGTGAAGTGTCAGGAGATTGCTGACACAGGGTACGAGGGGTTTGCGCTCGGAGTAGAAGGTGATGAGCGTGTGACGCTCAGTGTCTAACGATCCTGGATACGGTCGAAGTCGTTGGAAAGAAGCCATTGACGTTGACCAGCACCTCGATATGACAGCAGCGAGCACCTCACCCCTGTACAAGAGCCTTTCTTCAGTGGGAAGGTGAGTGTGTTGTATTCATAAAAACAAGGAGATTGAGAATGACGACCAGACACCTTGTCGATCCCGAAATTGTTCCAATGCTTGATATGTTTCCTGGGCTGAGTTTTACGCCAGAAACGTTACCCCAAGTGCGTACCTTCCTCAATGAGATGAACGCTCAAACGCTCACAGGACTGCCTGAATTCCCTAACGTCGTTGTGAGTGAGCGGAGTATTCCTGGTCCACAGGAAGCCCCCGAAGTGCGAGTGCTGGTGTATCACCCCAAAAACGTTTCAGCCGCCGTACCTGCTCTACTTTGGATTCATGGAGGAGGGTATGTCATTGGTAACGCAGATCAGGCTGACCTGCAACTCAAGTCTATTGTTTCAACCATTGGTTGTGCAGCGGTCTCAGTGGATTACCGCCTTGCGCCAGAGACGCCACATCCCGGTCCAGTCGAGGACTGCTATGCTGCGTTAAAGTGGTTGCACACAAATGCGAGCGATCTTGGGGTGGATGCAGCCCGAATTGCCATTGGTGGTGACAGTGCGGGTGGAGGACTGACAGCAAGCTTAGCACTGCTGACCCGTGATCGCGGTGAAGTACCACTCGTGCTCGAACTGCTGATCTACCCGATGCTTGACGACCGTACCGTCACGTCGGCAGAGCCACACCCCTACACCGGAGAATACATTTGGACGCCTGATGCTAACCGCTTCGGCTGGACAGCACTCCTAGGGCAAGAGCCTGGGGGACCGAATGTCTCACCTTACGCGGCGGCGGCCCGCGCCGAAAAGCTTGAGGGTCTTCCTCCCACCTATATTGGGGTTGGCACGCTCGATTTGTTCTTGGAGGAAGATATGGAGTATGCGCGTCGGCTGATCCGGGCAGGAGTGCCCACGGAGTTGCATGTCTACCCGGGTGCGTTCCACGGCTTTCCGATGGTGGTGGATGCGAAGGTGACGCAAGCGCACACACGAGATTATATGAATGCTCTGACACGAGCTTTTAGCAAGAGCTAATCGTCATCGTGTTCCTCCCATCGGAGTGCCTTGTAGGAGAGATGCACCCCGATGGGAGGGAACCGTTTCCACAAGATGGGGCGGATAGCCTCGTCGGGAAAGGGTATGTATGAGAGCAGGCTTCATATGCTTTGACCACGTTGCAGTCTCTTGCGAGAAACGTCACTGCCTTGTATACTACCATGTAGAACGTATGTTGTTCAGTATATGCTCTTAGCTCTACACGTAAATAAAGGTAGTGACACGTATGGGCGTAACGCGCCTCCAAACGCCCTCGACGTTGCGCGAGGCGACCGTAGACCATTTGCGCAATGAAATTGTGACTGGCAAGCTCAAACCTGGTGAACTGCTAAAGGAAGTGGAACTGGCAGCCCAACTTGGCTTGAGTCCCACACCAGTCCGCGAGGCGTTCGTACAACTTGCTGGACAGGGGTTGGTGGAGATTGAACCAAATCGGCTCAAAAGGGTTGCGCCATTGAACCTTCCGGCTATGCGTGAGCTGATCGCTGTTCAACGGGTCCTCTGGCAAACGGGGTACAACTGGGGTCTGCCCAAGGTGGGATCGGTCGAACTCGAAGCGATGGAAGGTGACCTCATTGAGGAGGCAGCAGCATTAGACCGAGGGGATGTCCGCACTGCATTTCTCAGCAGCACGGACTTTCATAGCATTGTCGTGGTAGCTTCAGGCAATCGAGAACTCGGTCGATTGATCGCTGATCGCTTCGCATTGATCGAGCGTCTGGTGGTCGTCTGCATGACTGGTCTTCTTTCTGAGAAGATGCTGGAGCAAGATCGGGCGGTCCTCACTGCTCTTAAGCGTGGGGACCTTGTCCAGGCACGGAATTGTGGAGAGGACATTCGGACAAGATTTGCTGACCTCTTGGCTACTGTACCGAATGAACCCTTCCTCATTCACTCGTGAGGAAGAGGGACCGTCAGGCGAGAGGAAGCTGAGTTAACGCTGGAAAGACAACGCCTTGTGATGGACATTGTGGTTCAGAAGAACATTCAGGTGATCATGCGTGACGGTGTGATTCTGACGAGTGATGTGTACCGCCCGATAACGGGTGGACCATTTCCGACGGTGCTGATCCGTACCCCCTACAACAAGGACCTCTCCGCGCTCTTGTTGTTGATAGCACCCGATCCGTTGCGCCTTGCCCAGACGGGCTTTGCCGTGATGGTGCAAGACTGCCGGGGCTGTGGGAGTTCGGCGGGGGCGTTCACCCCTTTCTTCGGAGAAGCCCAAGATGGCAGTGATACCATCGCCTGGATTACCGCGCAACCTTGGTCGAGTGGATCGGTTGGAATGGCAGGTGGCTCGTACTTGGGGGCGGTCCAGTGGCTCACAGCAAGTCAAGGCTCTGCCGCATTGCAGGCTTTGGCACCCTCTATCACGAGCGACCAGTATTACCACCCGTGGACGTACCAGGGAGGAGCCTTCCAACTTGGTTTTTGTCTCTTTTGGACATTAGGATCCTTTGCCTTGCCAGAAGTACAACGGAGGATGGCACGTCACCAAGCAACGCTGAGTGAGTTCAGTGCAGCCATGCAATCCCTGGCGGATATTGAGAGACTCTATTGGCATCGGCCCCTCATGAACATGCCAGAACTTCAGCATGTGACTCCATTCTATTTCGAGTGGCTTGCCCACCCCAGCTTTGACGAGTATTGGCAGGCTATTGCGCCCAGTACTGTGTATCCTCAGGGAGGCGTGCCTGCCCTGATCATTGGCGGCTGGTATGATCCCTTTCTGGGAGGCACTCTGGCAAGCTACTTGGGGTTGAAACACCATGTCGGCAGCGATCTCGCCCAGCGTCCGACCCTGCTGATTGGACCGTGGTCACATGGTGTTTGGCATGGTATGTTCGCAGGACGTGATTTTGGTTTGCTTGCGAGCATGGATGCCATCGACACGACGGGAGCACAGGTGCGCTGGTTCGAGTACTGGCTCAAAGGTGAGGAGAACGGAGTCCTTGATGACCCACCAGTAAAGATATTTGTCATGGGCCGCAACCAGTGGCGCGAAGAGGAGGATTGGCCCTTGCCCGACACCCGGTACTGTCGGTACTATCTGCATAGTGGTGGCAATGCCAATACGATGAGTGGTGATGGAGTGCTTTCAATCGAGCCTTCTGGCGACGAGCCTCCCGATCACTACATATATGATCCACGTGACCCAGTGCCGACCTGTGGGGGAGCGACCTTGCTTCCTGGTGCACAGACGGGTGTCAACGCCGGACCTATGGACCAGCATGTGATTGAGGGACGCCAGGATGTCCTGGTGTATACAACGGCTCCTTTCATACATGACCTTGAAGTGATTGGACCGATAGAGTTAATCCTCTCTGTCGCGTCTACTGCTCGTGACACCGATTTCACGGGGAAGGTAGTCGATGTCTTCCCTGATGGTAGAGCACTTCTCCTCACTGATGGCATCCTGCGCGCTCGTTACCGCCATTCGTTTTCGCACATTGAGCTGTTGGAACCAGGTATCGTGTGTGAGCTACATATCGATCTGATAGCGACCGCAAACGTCTTTCAGACTGGGCACAGCATCCGCTTGGAGGTGAGTAGCAGCAATTTTCCACGCTTTGATCGCAATAGCAACACTGGCGGTGCAATCGCTCAAGAGGGAGAAGCAGAGAGCGTCATTGCAAGCAATTGGATATTCCACGACAGCGAACACCCATCATACCTCAGTCTGCCAGTCATTGATCGTGAGTAAGCAAAAGCAGACTTCCTTTTTTGTAAATCACCACACTAGCTATCACCTTTTTCATCGACCACTGTGCGCTGGTAGGAAAGATCGGCGTCCTTCGCCGTTGCTCCTCTTCGCACCCGATGGCGCGCACGGCTCGCGATCTGCCTGGTCGCTGGGACTTCCCGGTCCACAATGAGAGCAATCTCCTCGAACGGCATGGCGAAGATGTCGTGCAGCACGAAGGCAAGGCGCTCGGCGGGATTCAACGTGTCGAGAACCACGAGCAGTGCCAGGCCAACCGAGTCGGCTAGCAGCACTTCCTGTTCGGGATTGCCCCCGCCCTCGCGGGACGTTCCTGGTTCGGTTGCGAACGCTTCCAGAGACTCCTCGCGCCGTGCGTTGCGCGCACGCAGCATGTCGAGGCAGATGCACGCGACCACCGTAGTCAACCATCCTCCCAAGTTTGAAATGTCGCTCGACGCGGCCCGGCAGAGGCGAAGCCAAGACTCCTGGACGGCATCGTCTGCCTCGTCAAGCCGTCCGAGCATCCGGTAGGCCACCGCTTGCAGGTGGGTCCGGTTGGCCTCGAATTGTTCCGCCAGCCATTCGTGTTCGTCCATCTCTTCATCCCTTCGGTTCGTTCTCGAAGACGGAGCCAATGTGTGCCTGCCCTGCCCTCACCAGTGAAACGCACGTCCTCATCTCCCAGTCACATATGTGCGTTTCGTTTCGTCATAGGAGTGACGAACCATTTCAAACGAATGTAACAACCCAAATTAATAGGAGGATGTTTTTATGAGCCAATCTGAGCAGAAGGGCACGCAGAAGTCCAAGGGCTTCACCGACGAGGAACGAGCCGCGATGAAGGAGCGCGCCAAAGAGCTGAAGGCGGAAGCACGCGCCAACAAGAACAAGGCAGAAGGGGAATCAGACGTGCTTGCGAGGATCGCCGAACTGCCGGAACCGGCGCGCGCCATGGCTAAGCGACTCCATGAGATCATCACAGCCAGCGCGCCAGTCCTCTCGCCGAAAACCTGGTACGGGATGCCCGCGTATGCCAGGGACGGCAAGGTCGTCTGCTTCTTCCAAAGCGCGCAGAAGTTCAATACGAGGTACGCGACGCTCGGCTTCAGCGACACAGCGACCCTCGACGAAGGCACCATGTGGCCGACCTCCTTCGCGCTGACGGAGTTGACCGAAGCCTCAGAGGCGAGGATCAGTGCTCTGGTGAAGAAAGCAGTGAGCTGAGGACGAAGCTCGCAATGAGGCCCCGCGCCTCTGGTCTTCCGTAGCTCAAGAGCCAGTATCGTACAGCAGATCTGTCGAGGCAACAATCGGAGGCGAGAGGAAGGGAACCATGCATTGCCATGCGTTCCCTTCCTCCCGCCTCCAACCCACTCCCCCTCTCCGCGCTAGGGCTGGCGGCATGCTCCGCTAAGGCAATTTTCGCCCTTTGAACGAGAGGCTCTTTCGTGGCCTTTCCACAGCAGTTCCTACGATCAACGCAGCATGGTGGACCTTGCTCGTGCTCAACGGTTGTGGTTGGCGATGGCGATGGCGACGGTGCGGGTGCTCAGTGTGGGAGGTCAAGCGGATGCCTCCTTGCCCGTGAGTGGATTGGAATACTCGTAGTGCTACGTCACATGGGAGGGGCATCCCCGTGCGGGTGCCCTTGCCTCCAACACACGAAGATTGACGGACTAGTAGGGACACATATGTTGTGAAATAGCAAGGATGAGTAACGAGAATATTCGTTTCCTCGTGATAGAGATTATGATGAACGTACAGAGGGGCAACCTCTGGAAGAAACACTACAATCGAGCGGAGAATAAACTTTATGTCTTTATTGTTAAGCGCGAGTGACTTGCGACCTCTGTTCACTAATGCCAACTTTTATCCAAAACTCTTTGAAGTTATTCAGAACTCACTGTTGCAGCAACACGAGAATGAGCCGGGTGTTGTCTCCTGGCTCGCGTTTCCTACAGCACAGAAAGATCATCAGATCAACTTGAACTTGTTGACAACTCCAGTAGAAGGAACGAGTGTTCGTATCTTTCCACATCGCGTCGGAGAGCAAGCGAAGGATAGTATGTTTACTCTGCTGTTCGATGATACGGATGGGCACTTACTAGCTCTGATCTCACTTGACGATTTAGGGCCTTTGCGTACATCTGCCCCAGTTGCCTTTGCCAGTCAGTATCTTGCTCCTAAGGAGACGAAAACGCTCGCACTCTTTGGAAGTGGCTTACAGGCTCGTTACCATTTACAAGGACTGAAACATGCTCTTCCTTCTCTGAAGCATGTTCGTGTCTATAGTCCAACTGCCGAGCACCGCGAGCATTTTGCGACGCAGATGAAGAGCGAACTGGATGTGGATGTTGTGGCAGTCGAGACACCACAGCAGGCTATTAAGCAAGCTCAAGTGATTACGATAACTGCCGCAAGCTACAAGCCTGTCTTTGCAGCCACAGATGTGGAACCTGGTACGCTAGTAACAAGCATCGCAGGGCGCGCTGTACCACCTGAATTGCAGAGCCGAGCACGCGTGATCGTCCCGTCGCTGATTGGACCAGATCATCACGCCTCTGGTTGGGACCCCTTTCCATTTAAACTGAATGGTGGACGGGATGCCTCGACGGTTGCGACGACACTTGTAGATATTCTGCATCATAAGAGCCGTGCGCGCTTGAACGAAAACGATATTGTGTTCTATGAGCAAAGTGGCAGCTTTGCCTGGGATGGCGCAATGACACGTTGGCTATATGAGTGGGCGATAGCAGAGCAGAGAGGGACGAATTTCTCAATCTCGGAATAACGCCGTGAGTAGACAAGGAACGTGAATGAAGATCGCAGGCAACAGGGAGACCGCACTTCAGGCACCATGACAATTATCACAAGATGAGTGTTGCCCAAGTGCAAGCTGATCTGGCCCACTTAGGTGAACTCATCAAAAGTCGCAAACGCGAGGATGCCAATTGGAAAGGAAGATGGTCTATCGGTCGAAAATAGATGGTTGCAGGCGTTTGATAGTCAAGTGCTTGATGAAGGCGTGTGTGATTGTAAAAGGTGAAGTACTCGCGCAGAGACTGACGTGCCTCCTTTGGGGTGGCATACTCGTGCAAATACATCTCTTCATATTTCACATTGCGCCACAATCGCTCGGTAAAAATGTTGTCTTTAGCGTTTTGCTGTCAACCGAGTTGTGGGTTTACAAGAAGTGAGGCCAGAAGCGGCTTCAGGGGCTGGGCGGAGGAGGTGGGATTTGAACCCACGAAGGCTTGCACCTTACACGATTTCCAGTCGTGCTCACTAGACCACTATGAGACTCCTCCACGCGGAGAGAGTGGGATTCGAACCCACGAAGGCTTGCACCTTACCGCTTTTCGAGAGCGGCACATTCGACCACTCTGACATCTCTCCGCCGTGAGTATAGCATATCTCTTAGGCTGTGACAAGCATTATTATTTTTCGTTGATTTCCCCTTGTTCGTAAAGCCAACGTGCAAAGGAAATGCGGCTGTCGTCCGCAAGGCGTTGCTGCATCTCGACATTCTCGTAAAGATGGACGCGCTGATACTGTAACTTGCGTGTCTCGTCCCATGTGAAGCCCAGACTCATCAAATATTCCTGCTGCCTCTGCTCTTCCAACATATTCCCTATTAATATGCTCTCCTCAGCACGCTGATTCGATTCAGAAACATTTCCTTGAAATTGCTGTTGTCTGTTTTGCATAGCATGTTCTCCTTCTCTCTCTGTGTATTCTGTTGCTTTCCATGCTATTCCTAATCGGCTTTCAAGGGAATGATCTGTAGGGGCGCAAAAAAAAAAAATACACGGATTTAATAAAACCCAAGTATGTTTTTTAATGCCCCCCATATTTTTTTGTAAAAACCTCAAAAACTT
>CAXUHF010000002.1:78374-89290 GCA_964250765.1 uncultured Ktedonobacteraceae bacterium
TTTGTTTTTTTTTTTTTTTTTTTTTTTGTAAAAAAAAAATATTTTTGTTTTTTTTTTCTTTTTTTTTTTTTTTTTTTTTTCGTCCCCGCTATTTTTTTATGACAATGCCTCTAACAGTTCGCGTAAGAACAATTCGGCGTCGGTGACGAGACCTGCGGCCTGGAATGTACCCCTGTCGGCGAGTTTGGTGACAACCGAAGGATTCATATCTACAACAACGGTCCGTACCGACGCGGGGAGAAGATTGCCAGTGGCGATGGCATGTAGCATGGAGGCCACCATAATTGCCATCTCGACGCCATCCTGCACCTCGTGGCGCATACGCTTCTGAGCCTCTTGCATATCGGCAATGACGCCGGGCATGGGACCATCATCACGGATAGAGCCTGCGAGCACCATCGGCACATTGCGCTTTATTGCCTCATACGTGATGCCATCTTTCAATACACCTGTCTCGATAGCCTTCTCTAAAGACCCTACGCTACGGATGGCGTTAATGGCGCGTAGATGATTGCGGTGTCCGCCCTCGACCTGCTCACCCGTTTTGAGATCGACGCCGAGCGAGGTGCCAAACAAGGCCGATTCGACATCGTGCGTCACTATCGCATTGCCACCAAAGATGATCTGCACGTAGCCACGACGCAACAATTCAGCAATGTAGCGACCCGCGCCTGTGTGAATGACGGCGGGGCCGAGCACAAACAAAATCTTACCGTTGTGGGCACGTACATCCTTCATCTGCTGCGCGATTTGATGAATGGCAAGCACCTTAACGCGCTCGGACGAAACATCGCTTTGCATAAAGGCGAACGCCTCGCGTTCACGTCCACGCTCGAACGGCTGGACACGAATACCGCTATAGCCTACAACGACCTCATCGCCTACCTTCACATCGTGCATGGGCTGACAATAAGCATATTTCTTTGCACGGTCGATGATGACCGCAACATCCATTTCGATGCTCTCAACCGTGACCCATTGTCCTCCGATACGTACCTGTGTCGGCAGGTTTGTCGTTGAGTAAAACTTGGCTGGGAGTACGCCATCTTGCTCAACGGCTGTCGTCACCACGTCTTCTTTATGAACCAGTACGGCACCAAATTGTTGTACCTCTGTCAAAATGCGGTCGAGTGTCTCGTCGTCGGGGGCATCGACCCGAATACGAGCATAACTGCTCTCGGTTTTATTGACGCCGACACGCATCTCCTCGACTGCGAAGTTGCCGCCTCGGTCCATAATCGCGTCCCACGCACGTGGCAATGTCCACGAGTCGATGATATGTCCACTTAATTCAATAACTTCACTTGGCATGTTACTCTTTCCTTACAAAACAAATATTATTTTCCACGTCCGACGGGACATAGGGGTTGATAGGCACAGGCACGACATTTGGCAATACGCTGACGTGCTAGAGGTGGTGGCTGCTGCTCGGTACACCTTGCCATCTGCTCTAAATTGCGCATAACTTTTCTTTTGAGCACGGGTGTATAATCAACAGTAAATTCACAATCCGCGTAGCGCAGAATGCCATGTGTAGGAGGTGTTTCAGGAAAATATTCTTCCAGAATAAGACAATAGGCTGCAAGCTGCACTTCATGATTGCTATAGGGTATTGTAGCACCCTGCACGTTCAGTTTTAGTTCTATCGGTACAGGCCGACCATCTGGTAGTTGCACCACATAATCCGGTTTGCCCACAAGCGGATAGTGATTAGAACTAAGCGGCTCACCCTGTCCGTCCGCGTCTTCATAGACAAGCTCACCAGGAGGCAACCCTAGCGCACGATGTCGTTCTTCAAGTAATCGCCGCTTCTGATAGCGTCGGTCGTTAAAGAGCAGGATAAGCAAGGCGAGTGCAAGCACTAATAGCCATAGTCCAATGGGGAAAAGAATGCTTGTCGCCATATTTTGCTTGCTCCTTCCTCAAAGTTAAGCAGCATGACAGGGGCAAGCCCTGTCACTACTATGCACGGATGGACGTGGCAAGCCACGTAGTGGCGGAAAGTATAGTAGTGACAGGGCTTGCCCCTGTCATGCCGCCAACCAACCCGTATGGTACCAATATCATCGCACCGCCAACGCAATCAAAATCAGCACAATCGCAATCGCAAGAATAATGCCAGCAGCTAGCAATAGAGGTCGAGTGAGTGTGCTGACCATAGGAACGCTGACGCGCTCCTCCTCGATTTCTGCGACCTCCTCGGCGTGTTCTGCGTGCTGCTGGCGCCCAACTTCAAAGGCACCACGTTTGACAAGCAACTGCTCGATCATCTGATATTCGGGTAGAGCCGTAGCCTGTGTGTCGTGGTCGTGTTCTAGTTCTACGAGACGTGCAAACAGTTCTTCGCTATCTGCGTGTGATGCAGGCTCGAATTGTTCATGCCACCAGACAAGGGGACAATACTCAAACTCCGCTACCTCGCTCGCGGTAAAGATGCGTTGTTCTGGCTCTCGTGGTGTTTGTTGTGGTCGTCGCTGAGACATGGACATGGATGTGCTCGTTCTTAAACGTGATACTAGACAAGGGTGTAATGAATTAGACCCCTACATTGACACCTGCTAGGCCGAGTTTATCGGCAATGCTGGACATGGCTTGAATGACGAACGCGATATGTTCGTCTAGGTCAACACCAAGTTCTGCCGCGCCCTGTATCAGATCATCTCGGTTCACGCCTGCCGCGAAGCCCTTCGTCTTCATCTTTTTGCGTACCGAGGAAACTTCCAAGCCAATGATGCTTTTGGTTGGACGTACAAGAGCTGTCGCGGTAATCATACCTGTTACCTCATCACACGCATACAAGCCTTTTGCTAACAGCGTGTTACGTGGATTGGTGTCAAGGTTGAGGTCGTTGTGTGCCAGAATAGCATAGATGATGCGCTCATCGTAACCCTGCTCACGGAGCCATTCAGCTGCTATATGGGTATGTGTATGCAGGTCGGGATATTCTTCATAGTCGCTATCGTGTAGCAAGCCGGTCATCGCCCACAGTTCTTCATCTTCACCATATTTGCGGGCGTAGAAGCGCATAGCGACCTCTACCGAGAGCATATGTTTTTGCAAGCTTTCGTTCTTGACGTGGCTTGTCATAAGTTTATAAGCATCTTCACGTGTTGGCATACTTTATTTATCCTCTTAATAATGTGCGGACTTCTGCCGCTATGAGGATTATTATAACATAGCCCTGTGAGATTTGGTGCTAGCACTGGTCATTTATGTAGACCGCAGAGCCTTTGTGTGGATTTGATGCTGTATCTGGCGTATCGAGCCAGTAGCGTGTTGTGATTGTCTCGCCAACCATGATATCTGACAACCGTAATGCATGAGGTCCTATACATCCGTCCCCTGATGCATGTTTCACTCTTAGCAGAAGTTGATAGCCATCTACTCGTTGAATAAGCACTGTGCCTAACTGAATATCATCTTGAGCATCTTTGTATGGTTTTATCGATGTAATACTCATAACCTTTCCAGTAAGGCTCGGTGCTGCTCCTTGTCCTTCATTCCAGTTTTTGCCAGGAATCAAGATTATAGCGGCCAGAACTATGCCAAGTAACACAATAATAACTTTGCGTAACAGCGTCGAAGTATCTGTGTTGGAAGATAGCAGTACATTCATGATGGCAACCCTCCCAAATTCAATTGAACACTTTCCTGTAGTGAAGTCACTTGCTCAGCACTTTTTTGTAATTGTTCTAATAATTGCCAGTGGCGTTCAATCGCTTTACGTCCTTTTTCTGTCAAGCTGACCATCGTGCTTGACTTCTTGCCCACAAACTGTTTTTGAATCTGCACCATGCCTGTTTCTTCAAGCTTCGCAAGGTGGCTAGAAAGGTTCCCTACTGTTAATCCTAGCATGTTTTGAAGGAAGAGGAATTCAGCACTATTACAGGCAGAGAGCGAAGTCATAATCGCCAAGCGTACTGGTTCATGTATGAGTTTATTGAGTTCGGGAAGTTCTTCAAATGGTTTTGTCATTATATACCTGCTGTGTTTGTCTAAAGGTACGAAGAAGTAGGAGGTGATCACAGAGACCGCCAACCGTCAAAAGCACGCTATATACAAGTTCGTAGCCCCCATGACCTGGAATAAACAACGTATGAAATGTTGTAAGTCCTGCTAGTGGTGCTAGACTGAGGAATGCTGTTACAAGGCCGAGGACAAGCAAATGTGTGCGAAATGCATTCGTCTGCCACCAACAGACGAGAAGAATGAGCGCGATGGCGAGACCTGTTGCGCTAATCGGTAGAGTGAGCGTCTTATCAATACGTTCACCTCCAACAAAGAGAACAACAAAACTAAGTCCGGTAATCCACTTATTTAAGGGATCGTTGGACGCTTGCTGTACGCTACCAAACATACGGTCATAATATCTACCAACTATTGGATGGAGAGCTAGGGCGACAAAAAACATGACGAAACCAATGAATATTGTAAGGTCCAACGAGCCATAGGGCAAGCTTAACCACCTCAATTCAAATGCTGCGACAAGTAAGAAGAGCAGACCAAATGGTACTCCTTGCAATCCGCGTAGCACAGCGTAATTTTTCGTGACGATATGTATACGCCTGAGTTCTTGTAGTCTTTGCTTCGGTATAATCATATATTGATCCCTCTATATGAGGTTTGCAAATTACTTTGCGATACAAACCTATTTGTAAGAATAAAATATTTAGTCTATTTTGTCAAGGAGGAAGGTAATCTGTGAAAATGCAGGGAGACCGCAAGGGTCTCCCCTACACGTAGAGGTATCACGAAAATGGGGGACTCTTGCGGTCTCCCTGCTTCACTGTTTCTCATGCCCTTTTCTAGTGAAGAAACAAAGAGCACACGCACATCATATGCTACTATGTATACATAAGTTTTCTATACCCTTACCAGGAGCACACACAACCATATGACAGCAGCAATTACTATCCTGGGCCTCGGTCCTGGTTCCATACACGACTTGACGTTACATGCTCGTACTTTGCTGGCACGAGCCGCAGAGCAGGAGCAAACGGTGTATTTTCGTACTGTTATTCATCCAACAGTTGAACCTCTCAAGGCAGAACTACCGACACTGCATATCACCTCGTTTGACTCGCTGTATGAGGAGTCGGCGGATTGGAGTACGCTCTATCAACAGATTGCAGAAGAGGTGTGTACGCTGGCTGAACAGCATCCTATTATTTATGCTGTGCCTGGACATCCATTGATTGGCGAGTCTTCAGTACAAATCGTGTTGCGCCTCGCTAAAGAGCGCGCATTGAGTACCACTGTCGTTGCAGGACTCTCGTTTGTTGAACCTGTATGTACTGCCGTTGGACTGGACCCGTTTGATGCTGGCACACAACTACTGGATGCAACTACGCTCGCGGCCTTACGTCCTGATGAAATCGCAGGGAAAGTTATTCCAACGATTCCTCTGCTTGTCACGCAGGTCTACAATCGGCGTCTTGCTAGTGAGGTCAAGCTCGCCTTGAGCGAATGCTACCCCGACGAGTGGCCTGTAAAGTTGGTGCGGGCGGCTAGTATCACCTCTGCTGAGGCTGATGCCGAGGAGACGGTCATCGAGATGCCACTGTATGAGCTTGACCGTAACACCTATGCGAACCACTTAAGTACGCTGTATGTCCCACCTACCGATGAGATGCAGGCATTGCGTCTTCCCGAAACGCTACGCTATCTCATCATGCGCTTGCGACGCGATCCTGATGGGTGTCCGTGGGACCGTGCACAAACGCATGAGACACTGACACGCTACGTCATTGAGGAGACATATGAGGTTGTCGAAGCACTTGAAGAGAACAACATGGACAAACTCGCCGAAGAGCTTGGCGACCTGCTTCTGCAAGTCTATCTACACGCTGAGATTGCGCGACAGGCCGAAGAATTTACGCTGGGCGATGTCTATGAACATATCAACGCTAAAATGATTCGGCGTCATCCGCATATCTTTGGGAATGTCGAGGTAAGCGGTGCTCATCAGGTCGTGCAGAACTGGGAGGCCATCAAGCGTGAGGAACGTATTCAAGCTGGCAAGGACGTGCAACGTGAAAGCATTCTCGATGGTGTTCCGCAAGCATCACCCGCGTTGATCATCGCGCAAGAATACCAGAAGCGTGCGGCGAAAGTCGGCTTTGACTATGACACAATTGAGGTAGTGCAGGGAAAGTTAGAAGAGGAATTACAAGAACTCTGCGCGGCCAATACACTGGAACATCAGCTAGAAGAGATGGGTGATGTTCTTTATATGGTGGCACGACTGGCACGGACATATAAGATCGACGCGGAAGAAGCGTTGCGTAAAGCAAACCGTAAGTTTCGTTCTCGTTTTCAAGCAATGGAAGAGAATGCACGAGAACAGGGACGCGAACTTACGTCGTTCAGCAAACCGGAGTGGAGCGCGTTGTGGCAGAGGGTGAAGACATCTTCCAACGCATGATAAAATGTTCTTATGCGAAACGAATTACTCTCCTGGTTTGCTCGTGAAGGCTTGCTACTGACGGATGCTGTACTTGCGTCGCAGGATGGAGATGATGATGAAATCAAAATTACTGTCAAAGCACCTATTGTCGCTCTAAGCCGCGTTAGCTCTGACTTCCGTGAATGCCCCGATCCAGTGCTGTTCGGGTATCCCGAATCGAGCCTGGATATGATGGTGTTGGACGATATGCACCAGTTTGTCTACCAGTGGTTTGAGCAGGCAGTAGAGGCAGGCATGGCACACTGCTTTGTCTGTAATCGCCTGTTAACGGTGGACGACGACAAGCCGTGGGATGCCGTGTTTGTCACGACTGAATTATATTGCTGGCTTGTCGTCCACTTCGATTGCAAACGTTATCTGAATCGTGATCTAAAAGGGCGCAATCCGTTTGAAGTCACGACACATCCACCCGAATTTTTCGATATGCGCTTGATGTAAGATAGAGAGGGCCGAATGGATAAAAATCAGATCGTCAATCTCCTGGAAGAGATTGCTACCTTGCTCGAACTCAAGGAGAAGAGTAGTGTTTTTGAGGTACGCGCATATCAAAATGCCGCACGTGCTCTCGGCTCTCTCGATGGCGATGTTGCGTCTCTTGTACATGAGAACAAGCTTAAAGGGACACCAGGATTGGGACCAGGGACGATTAAGCGCATCGAAGAGGCGGTAGAGACGGGGCACATCACATTTTATGATGAGCTACGTGCGAACACGCCACAAGTAAAGCTCGACATGATGCGTATCGCGGGTGTGGGTCCTAAGAAAATCAACGCAATCTATGAGCAATTGCACGTTACAAGTATCACCGAGCTAGAGCAGGCATGCAAAGATGATAAAGTCGCGCACCTGCCTGGTTTTGGTAAAAAGACGCAAGACAAAATATTGCAAGGTATCGAATTGCTCGCGCAACACGCCGGACGCTTTTTGTATCCAGTGGCAGAGGAAGAGGCGGAGCAGATACGCGCCGCCCTCGCCACGCTTTCTGGCGTGGTACGTCTACAGGTCGCGGGAAGTTTACGTCGGAAGCGCGAAACGGTGAAGGATATCGACATGGTGCTGAGTGTCGCCAACGATGCGAGCGATGAGACACGGAGCGCAATTCTGAACTTTTTCACGCAACAGCCCTCGGTACAAGCAATTACTGGTAAAGGTGATACGAAGTCAAGTGTCGTATTAAGTAGTGGTATCGCAATGGACTTACGTCTCGTCAATGATAGCCAGTTTCCGTATACCCTGCATCACTTCTCCGGATCGCGCGAGCATCATATTGCATTACGGCGTCGTGCTTTGAGCATGAACATTACGATTAATGATTATGGTCTCTTTAAGGGCAAAGACCCGCAAGGTGAACTCATTCCCTGTAAAGATGAGACTGATATCTATGCTGCACTTGATATGGATTATGTCGAGCCTGAGTTACGCGAAGATATGGGCGAGATTGAAGCGGCAGCCCAGCACAAACTACCTAAATTGCTGCAAGCAAGCGACATTCGTGGTATTTTGCATGCACATTCAACATGGAGCGATGGACAAAATAGTATTCGTGAGATGGCGGAAGCATGTATGGAACGTGGCTATTCCTATCTCGCCCTGACCGATCACAGTAAAGTCGCGGCGTATGCGAACGGACTGAACGAAGAACGCCTGCATAAACAGGGCGAAGAGGTTGACCGCCTGAACGAAGAGTTCGAGAGTCGTTTTTATATTCTCAAGGGGACAGAGTGTGATATTTTACGTGATGGGTCAATGGATTTTGATGATGAAACACTCGCCAGCCTTGATTTTGTGGTTGCCTCCATTCATAGCAATTTTACGCTTTCACCCGAAGAGCAGACGCACCGTATGCTTCGTGCCATCGCTAACCCTTACGTCGATGTTATTGGACATCCCACAGGCCGTATCTTGCTAGGTCGGGCAGGGTATGAGCTTGATATGGAAGCGGTGATTGATGCGGCGGCGATCCATGACGTGTGTATCGAAATCAATGCCCATCCTTCTCGTCTCGATTTGGATTGGCGGTTGGTACGCAAGGCACGCGACAAGGGCGTAAGTATTCCAGTTGACCCTGATGCTCATGCGCTTGCAGGATTGGACGTGATGCGTTATGGTATAGGAATTGCACGCAAGGGTTGGCTACAAGCTAGTGATGTCCCCAACACGCTCGAAATTGACGCGCTACAGGAGTTCCTCCGCACAAGAAGAGCCAAAAGAGTAGCCCGTAGGCGCGAGTAGAGGGATAGTAAGGTGGAACAGGGAGACCCTTGCGGTCTCCCTGTTACACTTTGAAGGAAGATAACGATTTTATTGCCCCCTTTACACAAAAAGAGTAAAGGTGTATAATTTAGGAAATTTTAGTAGTTAATGAGAAAGAGGAAACATTGAAATGGCAGATAGAGTAGAATTAGAGATAGCCCCACGAGAAATCTTGGGTAAGAAGACCAAGAAGCTTCGTAGAGCAGGGATTATTCCTGCGAACATCACCGGCCACAACGAGCCATCACAGGCCGTGCAGATCGACGCGGTTCTGTTCGATAGATTGCGTAGAGCACATCACTCAACAAGTATTCTCAGTCTCAAGATGCCTGATGCTACGGTACAGACAGCCCTTATTCGTCACGTCGAACACGCCCCTAAGTCTGGTAAGATTATCCACGTAGACTTCGCACGCGTGAGCTTGAACGAGCGTATGACCATGAAGTTGCCATTGAACTTTGTCGGTGAGTCTCCTGCTGTCAAGAATGATGGTGGTGTACTGCTTCACCTTGTTGAGGCTTTAGAGGTCGAGTGTCTCGCCTCCGACATCGTTGATAACGTTGAGGTCGATATCTCATCAATTACAGAAATTGATGGCACTCTTCATGCCCGCGATGTGAAATTGCCACAAGGGTTCACACTGCTCACTGATGCCGAAGAGCCTATCGCCAAGGTTGCCTCAACTCGTGCCGAGGTTGCAGAGGCCAATGCTGCTGTTGAAACTCCTGCTGCAGAAGCTGCTGAGCCAGAAACTGCTGCCGAGGAGACACCAGCCGAGTCATAATATAATGCGATGCAACATTTACACGTTCTTTGGAAGTGTAAATGTTGCATCGCATTAAAAAACATTTTAGAAGTGAGCGATAAGCATGCATATCATGATCGTGACAGATCAATACCCGCCCATGATTGGTGGCGTCCCGACCGTTACGCATAACCTCGCTGTCGATCTTGTACAGCGTGGACATCAAGTATGGGTTGCGGCTCCGAGTTATGGTATGCGTGATGCGCGTCGTCTCGAACAAGGTGTGCGCGTCTATCGCTTCTCCTCATTTGAATGGCCTTCTTACAAAGAGTTGCGTATTCCGTTTCTGCCCTTTATGCCAATACGCAATCTAATCAAAAAAAGTGAACCCGATATCATTCATATTCACTCTCCTGCAGTCCTTGGCAACATCGCGCAAATTCTAGCAGGTGGCTTACGTAAACCCGTTATTGCGACAAATCACTATCTTCCCATCAATATGAGTCGTTCGCTGACCTCCGATCCTTTGATTGGCAAACATTTTAGTAATGTCACCTATTCTTATCTGGTCAACTTTTGTAATCGCTGTGAGTATGTTACGGCACCCACGATGACTGCGCTAAAACTACTCTACGATCATGGACTACGCGCACCCGCGAAAGCTATTTCCAACGGCATCGACCTGACCACATTTACGCCGGGCGAGCCTGATCCTGCTATTCGTCAGCGTTTCAACTTACCAGAAGACAAGCCGCTCATTCTCCATATCAATCGTTTGAGCGAGGAGAAGCGGGTCAATGTCCTCATTGATGCTGTGGCGAAAATGCATAATAACGCGCATGTGGCTCTTGTAAGTACAGGGCCAGCCGAGCAAGAGTTACGTGCACAGGTTGCTCAACTGAATATAGAGGACCGTGTGAGCTTTCTTGGCTATGTGCGAGATGCCGAGTTGCTCAAGCTACGCCGTTCTTCAGACCTCTTTGTTATTCCTTCAGAAGCGGACTTGCAGAGCCTTGCCACGATGGAGGCAATGGCATGTGGTCTTCCTGTGGTTGCTGCGAACGCGTATGCATTGCCTGAACTTGTGCATCATGAAAAGAACGGCTTTCTCTTTAAGGGTGGTGATAGTAGCGAAATGGCGCACTATATGGATGTGCTTGTTGCTGACCCCAATTTACGTAGACGTATGGGAGCCGAAAGCTTAAAGATTATCGCAAAGCATGATCGCACGCAAGTTCTCGATCAATGGGAAGAGATTTATCATCGCCTGTCGCTAGAGTTTATCGAAGCCAAGATACGCAGGATGCAGTGGCGCGTTGAACGCAAATATCCCAACTATGTTCCCAGACCTTCAGATCGTCTTCCCATTAGGCGCACAGGCGACCTTGCCTTGTAATCACGTATAACACAGTTTGCGGATAAAAGAAATTTCGGTTTTTCGCAAACAGTGTT
>CAXUHF010000002.1:89300-92706 GCA_964250765.1 uncultured Ktedonobacteraceae bacterium
CCCCGTCTCTCTTTTTTTTAAATCTCTAATAACCCTGTTTTCTTAAAACCATCTTTTTTTTATGCCCCAAACTGTGTTATACCTCTGTATGTAGTCTTGCCAATCCTTCTGCTATTGCTGCTGCGACCCCTGTCTCTTCTGTCTGACGTGCTACACGTAGGGCGTTCTTAATGGCTTTTGCGTTCGAGCGTCCGTGAGAAACGATAGCGGAACCGTTAATGCCTAGTAAGGGGACGCCGCCATATTCTGCGTAGTCAAGGCGCTTGAATACCTTGCGTAGGCCAGGGCGTAGTACCGCCGCTGCAAGTTTGCTCGGTAGAGAACTTGTCATCTGTGTACGAATAAGGCCGAGCAGTGTTTCGGCGAGTCCCTCGCTCAACTTAAGCACTACATTTCCGACGAAGCCATCGCACACAACGACATCCGCCCCGTTCGCTGGAATGTCGCGTCCTTCAACATTTCCGATAAAGTTGATGCCAAGCGTGGCGGCGTTAGCTTTAAGTAGCTGGTGCGCCTCGACAACTTGTTTGCTGCCTTTGCTGTCTTCTTCGCCGTTGGCAAGCAGCCCGACGCGGGGAGACTTCATTTGAAAGATACGCTCCATATACAGCGATCCCATCAAGGCGAACTGTTGCAGATATTCAGGTGTACAATCAGTATTTGCACCCATATCAATGACGAGGCAAGCACCATTTTTTGTAGGCAATACGCCACCGAGCGCGGGACGTTCAACACCTGGAATGCGTTTAAGTGTGAATAACGACGCCGCAAGCATCGCTCCGCTATTGCCAGCAGAGACAGCTCCCACCGCTTTACCATCGCGTACCAATTGCAACGCGAGCGTCATCGAGGCATTTTTCTTACGGCGTACTGCGTTTGCGGGGTGCTCATCCATCTCGATCACCTCATCGGTATGCAGGATGGGCAGATCAAGACCGCTTGTATCATGTTTGGCGAGTTCGGCTTGTATCGCCTCTTCACGTCCGACGAGGTAGACGCCTATGCCATACTCGCGGGCCGCTTGTATGGCACCAAGCACAATCTCACCTGGAGCGTTATCACCGCCCATAGCGTCGAGGGCAACTCGTACACTTTGCTTCTCCTCATGCGCGTCATCGGTAACGCTCATGCGTTTCCTCCCTCAGGTCCACCAATCGTGTCATGTACCAGTGTTACCAGTTTATCAAGGTCAAATGGCTTGTAGACGATATGCACCACGCCCGCCTCACGGAAATCTGCTTCCTCTTTATAGGCATCAAGATAGGCGGTCACAAGGATAACGGGAATGCGGCGCAGTTTACCAGAAGCCATATCCATGCCCATCAACTTCAACTCGTCGCGCCCATCCAGATATGGCATCATGATATCGAGCAGGATAAGATCGGGATCATGCTCACGTACCGCGTCGTAGAAGCGCAAGCTTTGCGTCGTCATGTATGTATCAAAGCCCTCGTCTGCCAACGCCTCTTTAAGAAGATCAGCAATAGTCGGGTCATCGTCCATTATTAATATCTTTTTTGCCATAATGCCACCCTCGTCACTATAATCCAGAGAATTCTCTCTTATATTCAGCACAACACCCAGGGAAATGCCATCTCATTATAACACTACCTCATAGGAAATGCATGGAAGACATAGGACTATCAGTCATGCTGTGCTCTCATTTTATTCTTGACACATCTTCGCGTTTATACTATTGTTTAGGCACATTGCGTTAGCCGCTAGAAAAGAGACACGCTACAATGGTATCATCCCCACTATTTTGTCCCGTATGTGGAGCAGCAAACGTGCCTCATGCCTCGTCGTGTTTTGCTTGTGGTCAAGCATTGGATACGCCATCGCTAGTTGCACTTCCTGCTCAATCAGATGATACCGTACTCAAGCAACGCTACCATCTCTTGAATCGCTTAGGGCAAGGCGGTATGGGGTCTGTTTACAAAGCTGAAGATACTGATTTGGGTAATCGACTTGTTGCTATCAAAGAGATGAGTCAGAAGGGGTTAAATCAACAAGAGGCGCGCGAGGCCACCGATGCATTTAAGCGCGAAGCACACCTGCTTGCTGGCTTATTGCATCCGAACTTGCCACGTATCTATGACCACTTCTCTGAACATGGACGCTGGTATCTTATCATGGACTTTATCGAGGGGCAAACGCTCGAAGACTATCTTACACAAAAGGGTGGAACGCTCCCTATTGATGAAGTGCTCGCTAGTGGTATACAACTTTGTAGCGTCCTCAACTATCTGCATACACGCCAGTCACCTATTGTCTTCCGTGATCTCAAGCCGAGTAACATCATGCGTACTTCTGACGGGCAACTCTATTTGATTGATTTTGGTATTGCCCGTCACTTTAAGCCAGGTCAAGTCAAAGATACTATTGCCTTTGGTTCACCAGGCTATGCCGCACCGGAGCAATATGGAAAGACACAGACAGGACCAAGTGCCGATATCTATAGCCTCGGTGTCGTGCTTCATCAGATGCTCACAGGCGACGATCCTTCGCTAAAACCATTTTTCTTTGCTCCACTTCAGACGAGAAGACCAAGGCAACTGCAACCTCTACTTAACTCAATGCTCCACATGGATGCGAGCAAACGCCTCAATGATGCACTCGTGGTGAAGCAGAAACTACAAGAAATCGCACAACAAGACCCTTCAACCTATGCACCATCATTGCAGCCAGTACAACAAGCCATGCAAACTCCACCAGTAACACCAACACCTCCAACCTTTCAGACGATACAAACAGTGTCAACGCCGCCTGTACAACGCTCCCCGCTTGGTGAAGAGTTGATCACATATACGAAGCATGTAGATTGGGTTGCGGCCCTCGCATGGTCGCCGGATGGAAAATATATTGCGTCAGGGAGTTACGATAGAACAGTACAAGTTTGGGAACCACCAACGGGCAAGTTAAAAACACTCTATATGGGACATAATGGTTTCTGGGTAAAAGGACGTGTGAACGCGGTGAGTTGGTCGCCCGATAGCACTTGTATTGTCTCTGGCAGTGATGATAAGACCGCCCAAATTTGGGATGCAAGCACTGGCAAACAGCTTTTCGTCTATCGTGGACATAGTGCAGGCGTGGGTGCGGTTTCATGGTCCGCGAATAACAAGTATATTGCATCAGCGAGTGGTGTTGCTACTCATGTATGGGACCCTCGTACAGGCGGTACACTCAGAAGCGATATAGGCTTTAATCGTGGTTTACAAACACTGGCATGGTCGCCTGATAGCACCTTGCTGGCTATTGGGGTACGAGACAACATGGTCTATATCTATGATTTCGCAAAGGGACAAACCGATAAGCAACATGCTATCAACTATCGAGAACATAGCGATTTTGTGCAAGCACTAGCGTGGTCGCCTGACAATCAGTTGATCGCTTCCGCTAGTAA
>CAXUHF010000002.1:92806-108578 GCA_964250765.1 uncultured Ktedonobacteraceae bacterium
ACATCTTCATCGCCTCTATTATACACACCACTTCGCATCGAGACTCCGGGCAAAAATCGGTCAAGAAACGTTCTTTTCCTTGCAGGACTTGCGTTAACTTGCCTCTCGCTATTGGGTCGTAAGAGGAACGAGACCTGTGCACAACCCCAAAGCAAGACAACCAGTACGAGAAACCAGAGCAATTGGCTAGTCGTTTCAAATCCAAGTAGCCAAAACAAGACGCCCAGCCCCGCTAAAATTCCGATGCCAACGAGTGTTCTTACCTGACGGTTACTTTGAAGTCGAGGTCGCTGAGATGAACGAGCACGCTTACGTTGTGTAGAGGGATATCCACGAAGCGAGACCGCAACCTCTGCGCAACACCACAGCACAGCTATAACGACAAGTAGCCATAATACAAGACTTACATGTTGATATTCTAGTTCCCAAAATACTAAGCCAAGTATTCCTACAACAAGTGCGCTGAGAAGCACTATCCCCTGCCTTTTCATGGAGATGTCCCTTTTTCTCTTCTGCTGTTTCGTTCACGCTGTCTCTCTCCACTCTACCACATTTATACCTCACGCAATGGCGAAGCTGGATCGTTCTGTAGTAGATATAGCAATCGTGCGCTTGGAGTGATGGTAGTATCGGTGGCACCGCCGAGAATGCTTGCGCGTTTATCTTCACTAAGGTCATGCAATGGGTCCCAGCCGTATCGCTTGAGGTCTACACGTTCATCGGGCAAGAAGACGATACCCTCGTCCTCTAATAACTGGCGCATCTTGCCACGTTGTCCAAATGCCCAACTGCCCGTTAGCTCACCTTTGCTGCTCACAACGCGCTGTGCAGGTACCCCTTCAGAAGGCGATTCATTCATTATCCAGCCAATCATCCGTGCCCCCCGTGGATAGCCAAGAGCTTTGCCAATCGCACTATAGGTTGTAACACGACCAGCAGGACATGCTTTCACTAAGGCAAATGTATATGTCATAAGGGCGGTAACACGCCCACGGAAAAGCGTTGCTTTGTCAGACATAGCTTACTATCCTCTTCCCAAAAACTGTTGGAGCATGTCCCATAATTCTAGCACGCTATGAAAGCCAATCACGCCTAACGCACAACAGGCTAATGTGATATGGATATACCGCCACCATTGAATAATGCGGCGTGCTACTCTTTGACGAGTGAGCGAACGATGCAGTACAGTTCTTTTAGTAAGTACTTCATAGGCTTGCTGGAAGTCGCTTTGCTCTTGTTGCATAACTTGAGGGAAAGCATCTTTGCGCACTTGTAGAAAATACTGCTTGAATACTGCTGATTTACCTGCACACAGACGTTCAAGTAACAGGTCTAGCTCGTGTATTCGCGACTCGACGGCCTGAATGATACCGACACCATTGCTGCTTGCCTCTGTCGCAATGACACGCGCAAGCCATGTATCGAGCAAGCGTCCTCCAATACCACTGAGCACAAGTAAGAGCAGGGCATAGAGGGCAGACATACCCAAATCAGCCTCTGTAAAGGTGGAAAGCGTAAATGAGTAGGAATTGAGAATGTTTTGGTAGTTCTCATGTAAAAACGCTATCAGAATGGCGGTAATGCCAAGCCATGTGTGCAACCATAGCCAGCCCTGCACACTTCCAGGGAGCACGCGCACAAAGCGTCGTCTGAGCGAGTAGGCTACGACAAGCAGTACTAGCCCGAAGGCGATGATTCCAAACAGGCGAAATGGATCATTCGACGGGCCAGGATAGGGCACTGTCTTGAGTCCAGCAAGATACCAGAGGTAGACGCCGCCATAAAGAACTATTGAAAGGATAAGCCAGAACCAGGCGACACGCGTCAATGGCGTTTTCCATATTCTGCGTGTTTGTTGTTTGCTTGCTAATGACATAGCATTTTCTCTTTATCTACTGTAGGGACCGATTTATCGCGTCCTCCTAACAATCAGGATGCCAAAAGGACGTGATAAATCGGTCCCTACATGTGCCGTATTTATTATCGTCGTAGTAATATCTCTTCGGTTGAGCCAAAGAAAGCCGTTGGTTGCACGCGAATCGCGGCTCCCGTTGGGCATGCTTCTACACATGCTTGATCTTTATAGCCTGCGCACAAATCGCATTTGATAGCTATCTTTTTACGCAATTCTTCGACGGCATCTCGTGGCGGTGCGAGTGGACCGGCGGCAAGGTTGCTTCCTGTAGCGAATGCGGCAACGCCGTTAAGCACGGGTAGGTTAGGACGTTTGCGTTCCTTCACAATGCCTTGTGTGAAAATAGCACGAAAGCGTTGCCAGGAAGATTGTTCAGCATTGGTATTACCCTCGTCTGCATCCACAATTGAGATTGCACCATAAGGGCAACGTTCCGCGCAGATACCACACCCGATACAGCTTTCAGTGATGTAGACCTCTCCATCGGGTAGTCGTGCGATTCCTGCACGACTACACAAAAGGCATACCGGGTCCTGACATTGACGACAAGCTGTGGCGATACTGATATTGCCAATCACCATGCCCTTGCGATTCATGCGCGAATGTCCATGTCGCCGTTCGCACGCTTCTTCGCACTCGTTACAGTGAATGCACTTGTCCAGGTCTATCAGCAACACCTCGGTTCCTTCGACCACACCATCATTCACAAGTGCATGAAGTCCTTGCGCGCGTACGCTTTCTGATTGTGGCAGTACAGGCACGAGATGCTTGAGCGAGTCTTTTGTCAGGATATCCGTTTGGAGTATAGCCGTACTCGTGACGTAATCGCGTAGCCGTAAGGCAAAACGCTGTTTAACTTCTGGGTAACGCTGAAAAATTACTTGTACCGCTTGATGAGGTACCTCGGCTACACGTGTGCGATTGATAGACGTAACGGTTACGGCGCGTCCATCGCCTAGTAAGTCGAGTCCACCCGCGAAATAATCGCCACCCTGCCGATAGGCAATAACGCGTTCATTCGAGTTGTTATTGTCACGCCCCTCTTGTACACGTCGTGCCACTTTGACAAAGCCTTCGAGCAGAATATGCAGTGTTTCGCGTGCTGGACGCCCACTGTGCTCTTCTGTGAAAAGATGCGCGTTGCGTTCATAGTGCTGTATGCGCGATTGCGCAAAGAGGTACTGCATATCGGCGTCAGAGATACCTTGAAAGAGTGCCATCTGCTTTAAAATTGCGAGCGTGGAATGTCCGCGATTTACCTGCTCAAACCGTGAACGGACTCCTGGTACCAATTCCATCAGGCGTTGTATTGCCTGCTCAGGAATACGCAGGAGTAGTGTTGGAACTGGAGCACTCGCTGTTGTCGCGTATTGTTGTCCCGTCAGCATTCCGTATTCCCCGATGCATTCGCCCTGTGAATGTAGGGCTACAAGTAGTAGTTGCCCCTCTGCATCTGTCATAGATTGCTCAATATTACCTTCAAGAATACAGTAGAGGTCACGTCCATACTCGCCCTCTCGAAAGACGTATTCTCCTGGTCTAACTATATGAAGATGTGAAGATGCGAGCAGGTGCAAGAGATAGTTGTCCGGCACTAGAGTGTCGTTAGTGAAGACACGCTGGGCGCGCAGTCGGGCCAGAAGCAGGGGCAGCGTCCAACCTGCCGGTACAATGTGCGTAAGAGAGTCTGGCTCAGGACGCTCTTGCCATGATGGACCGAGACGCTGTTTGAGTGAGAGCATGAGCAGGTCACGGTGGTTATCAACCGGACATACGGGTACGCATGAGCCACACATAACGCATTCATGAGTGAAGCGCGCTACATGCGGCGCGACACTGGATGTAGCAGTGGCGGAATTGAGGTCAGCGATACTTACTTGTGAAGATAGTGGTACGGGGCAAACGCGCATACAGCGATCACAACCAATGCACATGTCAAGCTCGAACTGTACCCGCTCCTTCGCCAGCGTTTGTATATCGGTACGATGCGTCATTCCTGCTACATGCAGTGTTTGCGCATAGTATGTATCTACTGTCGCCTTTCGTGTCTCAAATCGAAATTGGATATCTCCAAACCGTAGTATATCCTTTGATTGTAACGAATGAACATTCTTCCCTGTAAGCCGTACATCATTGAGAAATGTCCCATTAGAGCTTGCCATATCACGCACTACATAGTGCCCATTATGTGCTTGTAGGATTTCTGCATGTTGACGTGACACGGAGCGATGGTGAATATTTACTGTTGCGTCTGGAGTACGACCTATTATAATGCGCTGGTTTCCATCATCAAAGGTAAGGCGTGTCTCGACAAGTTCAACCGCGATCTCTGGATGTGGAATAGGCACCAGTAGGGCATCCACTTCTTGTTGCGCATCAAGGTATTCGTCAAGCGAGAAGTCATCGGCGAAGAGACGATGGAGTACTGGAGCAAGGCTTATATGTTGCTCAATCGCACGCTTAAAGGCGAGTGCGTTCTTGCGTTCCCCTAGGAACAGTAGACCTACAGGAATACCATGATGTAAGAGTATCTTACGATAACTGCGCGGTCCTGGTGGAGCGATAATCTCTTGAAAGCGAGGCCCATGTGGAGGTTGTGTGGTAACACCAATTGAGACAAAATCAAGTCCACATAAGAACGTCGCATTGTAGAAAGCCTCAGTTGAGCCTAGTGGTTGTTCTTTATGAAGCATCGCATACGCGGCGGTTTGTGCCTGCTGAATAGCTGGATACCATTGACCGATAACACGAGTTTTGCCGGTTAGTGCGTCAGTCGTTTCGATGACATCGCCCGCAGCGTAGATATCGGGCATACTTGTGTGCATCGCCGTATCAACCTTGATACCATAGTCACAGACAACACCACTTTGGCGCACGAAGTCTATATTGGGCTGAATACCGATTGCAATTAATACGATGCCACATGGAATGTGTTTTCCATGCGTCGTAACTACCTGTTGCACCTGTCCATTCTTCCCTAGAATTTCGGCAATCTCTTCATCCGTTTGGACATCAATACCTAGACGACGCTCTTCTTGCAACACCATGTCGGATGCTGTCGAGTCTAAGACATCAGACCAGAGCGTTTCGTGGCGCAACAGGTGCGTTACTTCGTAGCCCTGATGCGCTAACGTCTCCGCGCTCTCAAGCGCAAGTGTGCCACTACCGCATACAACAATGTGTTGTGTCGTCTGCAAACGCTGCACAACCTGCTGGTAGTCGGCAATGGTGCGAAGTGTGCTGACTCCTGCTAATGCAATACCTGGACAGGCAAGTTGATGCGCTTGTGCTCCATGTGCAAGAAGCAGTTTGGAATAGTCAATGTATTGCCCATTATTCAGTTGGACTTTATGTTGTATTGGGTGTATCGCTACGACGCGTCCCGCCACAAAGCGGATACGCTGCTGCTTATAAAATGTGGATGGACGTGCCCACAATTTTTCCTCTGGTACGTGCCCACCAAGATAATCTTTCAAGGCAGGACGATAGTACACCGGAAACGGTTCATCAGCGATGATGGTAATCAAACACGTAGCATCTTCGGTACGCAGGGTTTCGGCAGCCGTCACGCCAGCAATCCCATTTCCAATAATTACATACTCTGACTGCTTCCCCAACGAAAGACTCCTTTTCGACAATAACTTATTATGCAAGTTAAAAACTATATCTGATTGGTTGTAGGGACCGATGTATCGCGTCCTCATAGCAATCAACTGGCGACAAGGACGCGATACATCGGTCCCTATATATAGTATGCACAGAAGTCTATATACATGAGATGAGAAATACATGAAAGTAGGACAATAATGCTATAACACAGCACGTACAGGTTACGGTGTAAGAGGCATCCCCTCCCACAAGTCCTATCTCATGCATAATAAAATTGACGCATTATGATATACCCGATACACTATAGCTCAAGAGAAGAACATAAAAATGCAAACTATTGCAATTAAAAATAGATTAAAAATGTGTATATCGGAAAGAGTCTAGGGGGTACTCATGTCATCACTACTAACGACGGTTTCGTTAACGGGGCAGAACGTCGGACCATATCAAATATTGCGTCCTCTTGGACATGGTGTATTAAATGCTGTGTATGAAGCACGCCATGAGAGCACACAACAAGTATGCATCTTGACCCTATTTCTAGTCCCTGAATCCTTTCCAGCGCAGACACGTCAACGCTTTTTGGCACGTTTTGCACGCGAGAGTACCATGCTGGTGAAACTACAGCATCCCTATATTCTTCCCGTACAAGATGTGGGCGAGTATGCAGGCAATCCTTATCTGGTAAATCCTAACGTCAAAGGGAGTTCAGTTGCGAAGTTGCTCAAGCAAAAGGGGCGTCTTACGCCCAAACAAACGTTAGAGTTGCTCAAACGAATAGCAGATAGTATTGACTATGCACACAGTAATGGTGTTTTGCATGGTACATTGAGTCCTGCTAATATCCTGCTGAATGATACTGTACAGATCGCCGGTTTTGGACTTATGAACATGCTCACAGTGCGTGGTCTTGAGGATGCTACGCAATATCCGCAACCTGCTTCCCGCAGTATCGTGGGTACTGCACTTGGTACGCAGGGATATATCGCGCCTGAGATTACACAGGAGAAATCATTTGACGGGCGCATAGATATCTACGCTCTTGGTATACTCTTGCTGGAACTCTTGTACGGCTCATCCCCTTTTAACGGAACACATAGTTCTATAACACACTCTATAGAGGCTCCGCGTCTCTCCACACTATGCCCTGAACTCCCTGCAAGCCTTGACGCCGTTATTCAGCAAGCAGTGAATCCTGATCCAGCGCAACGTATCCAGTCAGTAGGAGCACTTGCAACGCTATTTGCGCAAGCACTTAACGCTCAGCAAGCTACGGCACCACAACCTGTCGTTGTGACACAAAAGGTAGTTCCCGATCTACAAATTACGCTTCCAAACGCGGTCGATTGGTTTGTCAAAGAGGATACTCCTACAGGCAAGTGGCAACTCATCCCACCTGTCACAGCACATACGGCAGCGATACGTCCGACGAATGCGCAAGAAGAGAAGCAGATAGAGAATAAAAGCACACAAGCCGATGATATGCAATCTATCGACCCTTTTGTTTGGTGGTCGAGCATGACAGCATCACAGGTCGCGGCTCAGCCTGGTACATTTGCGAAGACAACAACACCGCGTATCTCGACATCAAAAAAGCGTGTTGTGGCACAAAAGCAGGGTCGCAGACGGGTGGTAGCTATGCTTGCTGGCGGAGGCGTTGTGGCACTTGGTGCGCTTGGCTTTGGTGGTGTAACGCTTGCGCATGTATTACAACAACATCCGCAAAGTGCGACGACAAATACCGCACAACAGTCTATCGCAACGACCGCTCCAACTTCAGTCCCGACGCAAAGTACGGGAGGTGTGGCACAGACAAAGCCCACTGCGCCAGCGAAGCCGAAGCCCGTTGCGAAGCCAACACAAACGACACAAGCGACACCTACTACTGGTACTACCACTCAACCAACTACCCAGCCAACAGCGCAACCAACACAACCGCCTAAACCTACTGCTACACCGCCACCACAACACACTGGAACCGTGATTGGTTCCACCAGCATGGGTACTGACTCGTCACAGAACTTCACCAATCCCACAAATGGCTCTGGTAGTATTCTTATCCATCTCCCGAATGGAAACTTTGTCGCGTATAACAAGGCGTGTACGCATGAAGGCGTGGCTGTCTACTATGACGCTGGCTCACAAAAGCTGAAATGTCCTCGACATGGTGCCATCTTTGATCCAGCGAATGGAGGTAGCCCTGTATCTGGCCCTAATAATGGTCCGCTACAAAACATCGCTATTCGTGTCAATAGTGATGGGACGATTACAACAGGTTAAACAGAATTTGTGAAGCTCTCGCTTGGTCTGATAAACTAGTAGCACAGAGAGCTACTCACAGCAGAAAGAGGGGCATGAGATCATGGAGTATTCACAAGAAGAGCTTATCGAAAATATGAATAGTAACCGCGCAGAGTCGATCTGGAACATTCTTAACATTAAACTGGTGGAGGCGCAAAAGGATCGTGTGGTAGCGACAATGCCAATCGGACCCCAACATCGGCAACAGGTGGGCTATTTACATGGTGGTGTTTCCGTGGTACTTGCGGAGTCGCTCGCCTCGCTTGGCAGCGTATTGAACATTGATGCGAACAAGCAAATGGCTTTCGGCTTAGAGATCAACGCCAACCACTTACGCCCAAAACGTGAAGGCACGCTAACCGGAACTGCCACGCCCATCAACCGTGGACGTACTACCCATGTCTGGGATATTAGAATTACCGATGAGCAAGACAAATTGGTTTGCATTTCGCGCTGCACCGTTGCCATTGTAGACCGTCCGCCCGACAACGGTAACCCGCTTGTCAAGCTAACATAGAGCGTTGAGTGAGAGCAGTAGCGTGAGTAGGACGACCACATGTCACCCTACTCATTATGTATGGATATCTAGGCTGCTGAGAGATTGAGGACTTGACGTACAATCTCCTCATCTGAGGCTATAGTTATCTGACGAAAAAGTAGAGTGAGCATATCAGGCTTGTTAATTTGTTTCACCTGCCTCGCTGCCAACTCTGAAAGGGCAGGGAAACGTAACTCTACTGTTGTGACCAATGCAGCCTGTAGTGCCTCGACTTTCCCCTTCGCTTCGCCTTCGGCAAGCCCTTTCGCTTCGCCTTCGGCTCTGCTTTCTGCACGAATCCTTTTTATTTTGGAATTTTCTTCCCACAACTGGTCATACATATTCAGTTTCTCCTGTATTTTGTTCTTCTCCTGTTGCGGCACAGTATCGGTTCGCTCTAGGAATATTTCCATCCAAATCAGTTATTGCGATAGTGCTATTTCATCTTCTTTGTACAACTTTGCCAATTCGTCTAACACTTGCCCAATTAAACTATAACTTGTACCACGCATTGCGGGTAGTAATGGATACATACAAGCGATATGATTTTTACGAACTGTTCAGCTTCTAATGTAAACAGTGGCAATACCTGAAAGTGAAACGTCAGAATCTCATTTCGTTTAGTTTTGATATGTAAAGGTGACTCAGCTAATTTGGCGCGAAATGGATAAACAATGATTGAGATAACTGGTAGCTCATGGTCATGATACAATATAGCATTGCAAATATTGAATATGTTTATTGTAAGTCTTGCATAACTGCAGCCAGATTCTCGTAGACATGTTCAGGGGTAAATGGTGAGATTTCCAGGTCTTTGCGGCTGTCTTTGCCAGAGAGGACAAGCAGAGTGTGAGTCTTTGCGGCTAAGCCACCAGCGATGTCGGTATCGAGACCATCGCCGATCATGACTGTTTCGTCTGGCTGACTATTGAGGGTACGCATAGCTTCTTGTAGAAGAGTGGGTTGAGGCTTGCCAACAACCTCCGGCTTTGTACTGCTAGAGGCTTCAATGGCAGCCACCATCGCACCACATCCAGGAATGATATCACCCTCGATAGGAAGTAAAGGGTCACGATTGATGGCAATAAAGGCGGCACCACCACGTATCGCAGTCACTGCTCCTGTAAGCTTCTTATAGTCGAATGTGCGGTCAAGGCCAACGAGGACGGCTTCGGCAAGATGACTTGCGGGAGATGCGGGATTGGCAGGTACTTTCTCTGGCTGTTGCTCTTGCTCGAACACATGAAGGTCGTACGATCTGACAATCTCTAGTAGAGGTTGCTCACCTACAACATAGATTGTTCCGTTAGGGAAGCGACGCGCAATATTTTTGACTGCCGCTTGAGCTGCACCAAGCACGTGTGAGGCATCGGTATCAATGCCAAGACGTGCAAGTTTGGCTATGACCTGCACCTCACTAGCGAACGAGTTGTTGGTGAGAAAAAGGTACTTCTTGTGCGTTTTGTCTAGCCATGCAATAAATTCTTTTGCGCCAGGAAGCAGGGTTTCGCCTCGATAGACAACGCCATCGAGGTCAATGAGATAGGTCGTGTATGATGGTAGCATGAATTTTAGTCTCTCAGGAGTTGTTCGCGGATGGCGACAATCTCGCGCCGTAGGGCGGGATTGAGATTGACATCGCGTTCTATCTTTTCGCAAGCGTGTAGTACTGTGCTGTGATCGCGTCCACCGAAGAGTTGTCCGATTTCCAGCAATGATGCCTGTGTTTCTTGACGCATGAGATACATCGCAATTTGACGTGGTGTCACGATATGTTTATCGCGTTGTTTACCACACATTTCGTCTAGCGAGACGTGATAATATTCTGCGACTGCTTCCGCAATCTGCTTGCTTGTCAAACGTGACTCACGTGCATCGTTGCCCAGTGAAGACATGGCGGCACGAGCGACATCCATTGTCAGATCGGTACGGTGCAGTTGTTGATAGGCCATTAAGCGGTTCAGACAGCCCTCAAGTTCACGAATATTTGTTTGCACTCGACCAGCGATATACGCAATGATGTCATCAGGCACTCGGTAGCGCAACAGGTCAGCCTTGACGCGCAGAATAGCCATACGCGTTTCAAGGTCTGGTGGCTGAATGTCCGCAATCAGACCCCACTCGAAGCGCGAACGGAGTCGCTCTTCCAGGCTGACAATAGCCTTTGGCGGTCGATCACTACAAATCACAATCTGCTTGCTCATTTCATGCAAACTATTGAATGTATGAAAAAACTCTTCCTCCGTCGATTCTTTGCCTGCGATAAACTGAATATCGTCTACCAGCAGAATATCAACTGAGCGATACTTGGCGCGAAACTCTTCTGTGGTACGATAGCGAATAGCGTTGACAATCTCATTGGTAAATTGTTCTGATGAGACATAGAGTACTGCTAAACCTGTATGTACGCCTTGATGACCAATGGCGTGTAGCAGGTGTGTCTTGCCCAAGCCTACGCCACCATACAGGAAGAGGGGATTGTATGACTCACCAGGGGCTTCGGCAACTGCGAGCGATGCTGCATGGGCAAGACGATTGCTATTACCGACAATAAAGGCATCGAAGGTATAGCGGGGATTCAGGCGATTATGCATAAGAATATTCGCCCTCTGCTCGTTATCCCACTCCTCTAACGAATCAATTGAGTTTGTACGCATGTAACGAAGCTCTGGTTGTATTGGTGCCACTGCACTCGGCTTGGCATCGTAGTAGGCATAGTTACTTTGTTCATAATCTGCTGGCGATATATTGTTCTCAAATGCGTCTGTTCTAAACTCTTGCTCTCTAGTATGTTCTTCATCGTGTTGTGCTACTGTCACCGTCATAATCGTAACATGCTGTCCCGTCACTTCCATCAGAATATCTTCGAGAGAGCGACGCCAGCGCGTATTGATGACATCACGGGCAAGATCATTGGGGACTTGCAGCACAAAGTACGCCCCAGGCTCCTGTGAGTCAGCATCAATATCGTCGGTTGTGGCATTTTGCATTGTGGAAAGCTGCGCTTCTTGTAGCCATGCTTTTGAGGCTGCATCAACAGGCGTTTCTTCCAGGCGTTCGAGCGTATCATGCCAAATAGTAGCAGTGTTCACGATCATTTCTCCCGCAGCTAAACTTGGTCACCAGCAACAACGGCGACGCACTCAATTTCGACGAGTGCTTTGCGTGGCAACTCGACAACCGCAATAGTTGAACGTGCGGGCTTCGTCTCCTGAAAATATTCTGCATAGACCGTATTCATGGCTTGAAAGTCACTCATACTTGTGAGAAAAACGGTTGTTTTCACCACATTATTAAGGGAAGTTCCAGCACTTTCCAGGACCGCTTGCAGGTTTTGAAAGACACGGTGTGTTTGTGTTTGCACATCGTCTCCAACAAGCTGACCGCTCGCAGGGTCAAGCGCGACCTGACCGGAGGTATATACGAAGTCGCCATAGCGAATTGCCTGGTTATACGGACCGATAGCAGCAGGTGCTTGTGAGGTATTGATAGCTGTAACTGATGAGATTGAATTATGTTCCATAAAGCATTTCCATTAAAACGGTCTACAAGAGGCAAAAAAGCCTTATTAACAATAAAGAAACGTATAGAAGAGACGAGTTAAGACGAGTATGGGCGGCGTCCTAATGGCGGTACTTGATTTTTGCCGTCTGCGCTCATCGAATATCCCCTGGAATATGGCCTTGCTGGTTGCGCTACCTGATTGCCACGCGCGAGTTCACGAGCACAATTGCGTAGTGCCTGCTGCATCTCGGCGGCGGAATCGAAGCGGTCCTCAGGCTCTTTCTCCAACACGCGCAGCACAAGTTGTTCAAGGATGGGTGGAATGGCAGGATTTCGGGCGCGCAGTGATGGTGGATTTGCCGACGCGTGCTGCATAGCGATAGAGACAGCTGTCGGACCAACAAAGGGTGGCTGTCCGGTTAGCATTTCAAACATGACCACGCCCAGCGAATACAGATCAGAAGACGCGGTGAGGGTCTCGCCACGCGCTTGTTCGGGCGAAAGATAATCGGCAGTGCCAAGCACAATACCACTATTGGTCAAGCCTGCATCTTCCGCGACGCGCACGATACCGAAGTCTGTCAGTTTCACCAGTACACCACGATCAATGATGCCACTGGATGGGCCGCCATTGAGGACAAGCATAATATTTTGAGGTTTGATATCGCGATGAATGAAGCCGCGTGCATGAGCGACTTGTAAGACGGAGCACACCTGTTCCGCGATCTCTATGGCCTCACGAGCCTGGAGATTTCGCCGTTGCCCGACCAGTTGCTTTAATGTCGGGCCTGGAATGTACTCCATGACCAGAAAATAGTGTCCGGCTTCCTCTACAAAATCGTAGATAGTGACGGCATTGGGATGCGCAAGTGCGGCGGCGGCGCGAGCTTCGCGGCGGAAGCGTTCGACTGCGCGCGTATCGTTTTTGTCCAGGGAGCGCAATACTTTGATTGCTACGATCCGCTCGACGCGATTATCCCAGGTTTTGTAGACGCTCGCCATACCACCTGTCGCAATATGTTCGCGTATCTCATACCTGCCTGCAATAGGTTTGTCTCCAAATTGATTCAACGTTCCACCTCAAACAACCTGGGTAGTGTAATGACATGTCGTGTCAGTCGCTAGTATACCATTAATGTATTATGGCGTCCAGAACGGGCGAGAATCTCCGTCGATACCACCAGAAGTCAGTTGTACAGGATTGCCCTGTATCTTGTACGTGCCTGTCTTACTATTAGATGCGACTGTAGCAAGCCAGATATTATACTCGTTATTTGTGTAGCTCAGATAGGCTATTTGTTTTCCATCAGGGGACCACACAGGCTGACTGACAAATTGTTGTGTCAGCAAACGTGATGACCGCTTATACGGTGCCAGTGCTTCTTGCATAACCGTCGGGTTGTTTGGGTCGCTTGTCACATCCTGCTGTGGAAGTGGCATAACGTACAGACTCATCTGACTATTGCTTTCACGTCGTATATACGCGAGAGAATTTCCATCGGGCGCGAAGGCTGGTTGTATATTCTGTACCGTTGTATCGTTCGGTGTAAGTGCAACCGATGGGTCGAAGCCTGAGCCTTCAGTACCAGGGCTATATTTGCCGGGATTATTAGCGATCGCATTGGCATTTTCAAGATACACCTGAATGACTTGTTTTGTGCCTGTCTTGTCATAGGTATAATGCGTATACACAATCTGGTCTGGATGCCCTGGACGGTATGTTGCATCACGATTGCCACCATCCCCATAATCAGCATACGCGACATCCTGCGGTTTGCTCGTTGGCTTGCTTAATGGGACCGCGAATACCTGTAAGTCAAGCATGGGTGCATCTTGTCCTGTTGCGCTATACCAATCCTCTTTTTCAAGATCGCTCAAAAAAAGTATTTTTGTGCTATCCGCCGACCACATAGGTTGGGCATACCAGTAGTACGTATTTTTAATAAACGCGCCATCCTGGTAAAATTTACCTTGCCCACTACGTAGGGGAGTCCAGGAGCCTCCCTGTACTGGTTTATATACGAGGTCGGAGTAGTTTTTGTAACGTATGACGGCGGCAATCCACTTGCCATTTGGCGAAATAGCGGGGTCACGGAAATCGTTGTTCGTCGTGATCTGTTGCACTTCGCGTTTGCCATTCAGCGCGAAAAGTGTACGCCCCTGCGTGAAATACAGTGTGCCTTTGAAGAGAAAAGAGTCCTGGTTGATACCGATACTATGTTTCGGGTCAGTATGGACCGTCTTGAAATTGCCTGTACTGCCACCGACTCCGTTATCACCTCCAAGACCCAGACAACCCTGTAATCCAAAGGCCAGGAGGAGCAGCAAGAGATACCAGGGAGAAATACGTCGCTGCTGTATCATGATGTGTTTTTCCTTTATTGATTCATCCTGTAACGGTAGGGGCAGCAATTCATTGCGCCTACGGACGAGCGAAGCAATGTCCGTTCCCTGCGTAGCTACCAGATGCATCGTTACGTACTGCTTTTTAACTTAGGCAAGAAGTTTGTAAAAGAAGATGGTTGCATCTAAAGAACCCCTAGCACTCCGAGCATAAGAGGGAATGACACCAGCTTCAATATAGCCTAACTTTCTGTAAAGCTGTTCCGCAACATCTCCATGTCGCGTATCCAGAACGAGTAATGTCCGTTCACGCTCCTGTGCTACTTTTTCGATTGCCTGCATCAAAAGCTTTCCAATGCCTTGCTTGCGCTGGCTTTGTAATACAAACAACTTTTGAACTTCTGCTCGATGTCTCGCATTAGGTTTGGTTGCTAGTTCTAATTGTACTGATCCTACGATGTACCCTGCGTAACGAGCAACCATAAGTACACATACCTGTTGCGCGACCTTATTCAGAACTGAGTTCCAATATGCACTGCTTTCCTCTTCGCTAAGTGGAGGAAGAAAGCCGACCGAAGCTCCACTTGCTACACTATCTATGAGCAGTGTATTGAGTTCGGAAAGAACTGCATGTCCTTGTTGGGTGGTTAGTACGTCAACTGAAATAGACGATGTGTTGTTCATAGATGCTCTGCCCTTGTTATGCTAATAACGTATGTGCTGCTTTCTTTCATAATACCATAGGTGTGTAAATGCGTAGAAAATTTTGTTTGCTACTGGTTTGACAAAAGGTTTCCTCTATTCCTCATCTGGTATGAGGTTGCCGGGTTGTGCTGCGTAGAGAGTGGTATAGCCGCAGTTGATACAAGAAACGGTCGCTACTTCAGATTTGTTTGACTGACCTGAAAACAATCCTCCTAATCCTATCACTCGATCAGGTTGCCTCAGTTGTAGCTCATTCCTTTCCATTCCTACCAGAGGATCGATGTTAAGCGTAGTTCTAACACGTTGGCCTCCACATTCAGGACAAGGTTTGAGTGATGACTGTGTTTTATTGTGCATATGTTTCCTCATTTTCTATATTGTCTTACTACATAGTAAGACGATATAGAAAATACATTCTCCAATACAAAAATTATTTAACCTTCGCTTAGTCATCACTTTACAGGTTTCTAAGGTTCGCTTAACTATCCACTAATCAGGAAGTGCTAGCCTTGTATTGGGACATATCGTACACTCATATCCCTCATGGATGAGAGAAATAAAGGCACTCCTTGTATGCGCATAGCTATTATTACTGAAAACTTCTTGCCTAAACTGGATGGCGTCACACGCACGCTCGCAAAACTGCTGGAACACCTTCAATTGACTGGACACGAGGCAATGCTACTCGGACCCGATAGCGGGATGGAAGAGTATGCAGGAGCAGAAATTGTCGGCACGGCTGGCTTACCCTTTCCCTTCTATCCCGAATTGAAATTTAACTTCTTCCGCCCATTATTTATGCGGAAGCTTGATGAGTTTCAACCAGATATCATTCACCTTGTCGATCCCGTTATTCT
>CAXUHF010000002.1:108678-113673 GCA_964250765.1 uncultured Ktedonobacteraceae bacterium
TCATGGTATGAAGCGATGGAGTGTCTTGTGCGTGGCTATCAAGAGGTTGTGGAGTCAACGCGCCCACTGGTCGCAGCATAGATTCTCTTTCAATAAAAAAGTTGATGACGTTCTCGATGTGTACTTTGCACACATCGAGAACGTCATCAACTTTTTTATTTCTTTTCTTCTTGGCGTGCCTGGATGAATGAAAGGACCAGTGATCCAACAAGGGTGCCAAGCAATACAATTTCCATTGTGCTAAATGTGCGTTTTTTCTTTTCCATTGTATATTCTCCTAATGTAGGGTTCTCATTCATTATAGACGTTTATCTTACCCTATTGTACCTTAATCCACAACTCTTTACCAGGATAGTAGTTTCGGACTCGATGATAGTGCTTCATGAGCCATGAATAGAAGAGGCTCACATGCTTCATGCGTAACAAGCGTCCAGTATAGAAGAGTACTGCATGAACGTTGGGTTGCGATGCCTCGGTGATAAGCTGTTGTGGCGTAAGATAGCCTGTATCCACGCGCACATTTGAGGTATCAACGAGTTGTGGGTCAGTGTTGCGATTCGCTCGTCCTGTCAGAAATTGCGCGTCTGTCACCACGAGTTGATTGGGTTGAGTCACGCTTTGTAGGTCTCGTTCTACATTCACGTCCCACTTCGTGACTGAAATATCCTGACTTTTCTTGAGTTCGCTTTTGTAATATTGCTGTATCGTTGTTCCTTGCACAAAATTTAGTACGACAAGCAGAAGGAGCGTGATGGTTGTTGCGCCAAGAGAGAGCAAGGGCGCCCGCGAGGGAACGCCCCTTCCATAAGACGAGATGGAGTGAGAAGCAAGTCCGTGTATGGGAGGGGTGTCCCCTCGCGGATGCCCTTGACCCCATTGTGTCTTTAAGTTAACGCTTATAGGGCTAATACCCATGACGGTCAGTGCAATTAGTGGTGGTGTCAAGGCCACGAAATGATGTGGAAAAAGAGGTACTTGTTGCCAGAGTAGGAAAGCCGTTGCCACAAACCATGCAAGCAGTGGGAGGACGCGCCAATCACGCCTTATCAACGCCACGATAGTGCCGTAAAGAGCCGCCAATGCAAGCAGAGAAGTTAGTGCATGCTGCAGTTGTAGAAAATTTCCTGCTTGTGTGCTCTTGTAGGTAATGCCAGCAGCAGTGTGAAAGGTGATAACGCCTAGTATCATTTGGTGTAATGAGGATAGAAAAGGGAGTATAAGTGTTGCACTCACAAGCAGAAAAAATGCTGCACCTATCAGCAGAGAGCGTGAAGCGAGTAGACGTGTTTTCGGTTCATGTCGGGCAATGCGCCAGATGTGTGCAAGAAAAAGCAGACCGATAGGGACGAGTGTTGCGACACCAAAAAGTTTGCAGAAAATATTCAATGAAAGCGTTATACCTGCAAGGGCGGCATAGCACATGCCCAACACACCATCAGGATGTTTCCACCAGAGATAGGCCGCACCGACCGCAAGTAGCGCGAAGGCGACAAATGGTGCTTCAGCTTGTAGTGTTTGCGATTGTTGTAAATACAATGGGTCTATCACCAGTAACAGAAGGGCGGCAAGCCCACCAAGACGCCCACTTAACGCGATGCCGAGAAGAAACGCGCCGACGAAACCGAGCAGTGAGACAAGCGCGATGCCGAGACGTGCAGACCAGAGGGTTTGCCCAAAGAGCATGTAGGTAGGGAAGATGGAAAGCAAAAAGAACGGCGGCTGCGAATAGAATATGTTCTGATAGAGATGATAGCCACTACCCATTGCACGTAGAGACTGCCAGTACACGCCTTCGTCATAGCCATCTCGGTCAAACGGTAGTCCCAGGTCGCGCAGACGCATCCCCACACCAATCGCAAAAAAAAGCAGTGCCACAAGCGACACCAGAACGTTTTGTAAAACGATATTGGAGCGTTTGCTGAGTGTTTTTTTCTCGTTCGTGCTATTAGTGGTGACTATGCTTGCTGACATACAATGTATCTCTTTTTAGATTTTAACGTAAATAAAAAACGTATTTATGGCTACCAGGGCACCCGCAAGGGGATGCCCCTCCCATATGAGTTAACGATGTGTAGTGTATTCGTCGTATGGGAGGGGCATCCCCGAAGCCGCATTCGGGGAATGATGAAGGCAACGGGTGCCCTGGTCTTCGATCAGATTACATTGTGTAAGGCTCATCCCCACCTGCATAGGGATTGTGCGAATGCTCATCGGAAGGTAGTTGTGTGCTCAAACCTTCAAAATTGAGCGGCGCGGACTCAACACGCGGCGCGGGTAGTGTACCGTTGCTGTGCCCATTGGACAATACGTAGCCATTGCCGTTATGCCCGTTGCCGTTGTTACTGGTTCCCAGCAGTGGCTCGAAGTCGCTGAACACAGTCTTGACGACACGGCGCGCATCGGCTTCGTCGATAAGCTGCTTGATCTCATCGGCGATCAATTCTTCACGCTCGATCAGTGCTTCTGCGACAGCCATTACTGCTTCATTGTGTTCCTGGAATAGCTTTTTCACGGCTTTAAACTGAGATTGCAGTAATGCCTCGGTACGCTCGGCGATTCCTGGTAGGCTGAGTGGACTGGCACCTGTAAGTCCGCCACCGAACGCGAGATACGAGGTGATTGTGCCATCCATGCCATAGGCACCGATGTAGTTCGCGGCAAGCTGTGTTGCACCTGCAAAGTCGGCGGTGACACCATTCAGGTTGACGTTGAGGAAGAGTTCTTCCGCCGCACGTGACGCCAACGAAACCTGGATACGAGCCAGCACATCTTCTTTGCTCATCGTGACGATGGTCTCTTTTTGACGCCATGCCGCGAATGCTGCCGCCCCTTCAAGATCACCATGCATGTGCAGCGTGACGAAGGCTGGGAAGAAGCGATCCATCAGGTAGTAACAGGCGACGGTATGACCCGCCTCGTGATAGGCGAGACGACGACGCTCAATCGGCGTAAGTTCGCTCAATTGACGTAGGCCATATTCGTGTACATCCTGTGCCTCAATCAGGTCTTTGTAGCTGATTTTGTCACGTCCCTCGAAGTGTGCAATGATTACTGCTTCATTGACGACATGCTTAATGGCGACAGGAGTATAATTGACCAAACGTTGTGAGAGCGCGGCAACAGAGATTTTGGAATCGGCTTGCACTTTACTCAGGTAATACTCGATAACCTCTGGACGATATTTGTCGGTTGGTGCAGCAACATTGATTTTGCGGTCAAAGCGACCTGGACGTAGGAGTGCGGCGTCAAGTGACTCAGGAATGTTGGTCGCGCCAACCGTCAGAACTGGATCGTTCTGTACGCGGCTATGATAGAGGCCAAGTGTGCGAAGGACTTTTTTGAACCAGCCCGTCTCGATATTTGGTGGGTCCATCTGCATCAGCAGTTCATTGAGTCCACCTGTTCCTGCTCCACCCATCATTCCCATCAAGCCACCACCAGCACCCATACCACCACCTTGTCCATTACGTGAGCCGCCAATGGCATCAATCTCATCGAGGAAAACAATGCAGCCACCATACTCACGTGCAAGGCGACGTGCTTTGCCATACAAGCGTTTAATCATCAGCACGTCCATGCCGAGAAACATGGCTTTGAAGCTTGCGGCACTCGCATAGGCAAATGGAACGCCCGCTTCTGTGCTCATGCATTGTGCAAGATAACTTTTGCCTGTACCAGGATCGCCGGAGAGGAGTAGACCACGTACCGGATGTCCACCGATTTCGCGGAACTCCTTGACACCCTGCACTAGCGTTACAATACGGCGTGCCGCTTCAAGTACCTCTGGATTGCCTTTGTAATCGTCAAATGTGACGCCCGTCTCTCCCGGCATCACCCAGTAGAGTCGAGGGCGGCCCAGGAACCAGAATAGCGCAACAAACTGGATGACAATGTAACATACCGCCAAGCCAAGCTGGAGCGCACCTGCTAAAATAACAGATGGATTGAGGTTGCCAATTGTGCGACCTCCCACAAAGAACCAGACGACGAGGACCACTATGAGAATCCAGAACCAGCGCAATTTGAGAAATCTTCCAAATTGATCCATGCCCAGGTCGATAGATTTGTCCAAATCCTCGGACTTCTTTTTGTTTGTAAACTCTTTTGACACTGTGTTGTATCCTTTTGCTCTTACGACAATGGTGCTGTGCTAGCTGAGAGGCGCACGAAAATCTACAGTGTTGACTTTTAGAATAAACTCTTGTCCTCCCTGATCAATTGTCGTGAAATGCCAAATAGCTATTCCACTTGTATCACCACCTGGCCCAGTGGCGGAAAGATTAACTTGCACAAAACTATCTACCGTACCATCAGCCTGACTAGATGCATTCAATACTGTGATGTCTTTCCAGGTAAGATGCGCTTTTGACTGACTAAATTGAGTTGCTAGTTGAGTTGAGTCTGGTGGTTGTGATATATTTTTATCGAGCAGATCAAGCGTAGAGGTATCACCATCCCGTAAGGCATACATCCAATTCTTCACAGCAGTGCCGCCACCATCGGTGCCTTTGATATGGAAGTTGAACTGATCACTTCCTAAACCATAAGGTAGTTGTCCTGTTGTGAAGTAGGTTGTGGCGAAAATACTGGCTAAGAGGAGAAACACGACAAGAATAGCAAGCGGGAAGTGTGTGGCTACCCAACGCAAGACGTAGTAGAGAACCTTCAAAATAGGACGAAATAAAGCTTTGAAGAAACGGGCAGTCGGCGTTTGTCCTGGTCTTGACCGTGCAGGAGTGGAGCGAACCGTCTTCTGTTCGGGCGTTGTTTGAACAGGTGGTTGTTGAGTGGGTGAAGGGCTTAGCATGAATCTCTCATCTCAACTTTCTCAGGGCGTACAATGTATGTATCGAATGTATAAGGTTACAACGATATAGGGTCCGTCCATATTAAGATAGTGGGAATGTTTCCCTTTATGCGTGTCACGATAGTATATGAATATTCTCATATTGTACCATACACTACCTTGCCAAGTTTGACAAGAGATATAGCCAC
>CAXUHF010000003.1:0-5915 GCA_964250765.1 uncultured Ktedonobacteraceae bacterium
TATGCAAAGAGGCCGTGTGCAACTGAGTATGCGCAATATGCCGTAGCAAGCGTGTCCTTTGCGCTACTCTGCCTCGTTTTCTTCTACCTCTATTGAGCCAAGAAGAAACTTTTTTGCAAGCTGATATGGATTGCATAGTTCAAAGGCTCCCTTACTTCACTTGCGTTGCTTAGGATCATATGGCATCTTTGCAAACTTTGCTGCACATTTTGAGGCTGTATGGGCAACGACAAAACCCTTAGACAAGCTCTAACGGGTACGTTCCGTTGTGGGGACTGTGTAGAAGCCCCTGCGTTCTACGCATGGAGTACTTCACCTCTTCTAAAAACCCTATTATAGAAAGATAGTGAGCGAAGCCGCAGTAATCCTTTTCCATTCGCCTTGACTGCATTCCGGGTACATGCTACAGTGAAGCGGGACTATTGTAAGTCTGACACAGGACAAAAATAATGAAAACACATGAACTCCTCAGTGCTACGGTTGAAGAATACCTGGAAACCATTTATAACATGAGCATGGAAGGTGAAGTGGTGATTGGTGCACGTCTTGCTCAAAAGTTTGGCGTGTCGGCTCCTACCGTGACCGAAATGTTGAAGCGGTTGGTACGCGATGGCTATATTGAGATGGATCAAAAGCGTCTGGTGACATTAACCGAAGACGGTAATTCTGCAGCTGAGGCGGTATTGCGTCGGCACCGCCTGACCGAACGCTTCCTTGTTGATATGCTCAATATGCCGTGGCATCAGGTTCATGAAGAGGCATGCCGTTTAGAGCACTTTATCTCCGGTGCAGTTGAGGAGCGCGTTATCGCCAGCCTGAGCAATCCCACAACATGTCCTCATGGCAATCCTATCCCAGGCTCCGTCGATGCGCGTAACTATCTCAAAAATCATAACGCGCTCCGCCTTTCCACAATTTCACCGGGTGAAACCGTCACCCTTCTATCTATCTCGGAAGTGGTCGAAGATGAGGAAGCACTGATTCGCTACTTTGAAGAGAAGGGGTTAATGCCAGGAATGCAATTAACCATGCTCGAAAAAAGCGGAAATAGTGCTCCCGAACATCACGAGAACGTCTTATTGCGTGTGGGAGAACGTGAGGTATTAATCAGTCCTGCTTCTGCCGCCAAACTATGGGTAACGCGCTAAACCGCAACTCCTATACCCTTGACGCTCTAGTTAGCCTGTGCTAATATCTGACTAGAGAAGTAGGAATTAACTATGTATGGCAATTCCCATACATCTTGTTTTTAGAAAGTGTGTATTTGGATGATTGCAGCATTTGTTCTTTTCTTACGAGAAGGATTAGAGGCGAGTCTTATTGTTAGTCTGCTCTTTGCAGCACTACGCCAACTGGGAATGACGCATCAGATGCGTGCCGTTTGGATTGGTGTAGGACTAGCTGTACTTGGCTCGTTGCTCGGCGGAGTTGCACTCTACGTCACAATACATAACTATGCAGGCTCAACATTTCAAAGTGTTTTTGAAACGATAACTTATCTTGTCGCCGTTGTACTTCTTACAACTATGACCTTCTGGATGCAGAGTCACAGCCGCTCAATGAAAAAAGAGTTTGTGGCAAAAGCGAGTGCTGCCAGTTCTGGGTTTGCACTGGGTTTGCTTGCCTTCTCGACGGTTGGACGTGAAGGACTAGAAACGGCTGTTTTCATGATGGCCTTTGCGTTTCAAACAAGTGGTCTTCTGCTACTCATTGGTGCCGCTCTGGGCCTTCTTGTTGCCATTGGGCTGTGTGTGATGATTTATCGACTCGGCTATCGTCTTGATTATCGTGTGTTTTTCCGTGTCATAGGTATCGTTCTCCTATTCTTTGCGGCTGGTCTGCTTGGTAATGCCATTCAAAACATGCAAGAGCTAAATTGGATTGCACTTGGCACAACTCCTCTCTGGAATACAGGGCACATTCTCAGCGAAGATAGCACGCTCGGCGATATACTCCATACATTTCTGGGCTACGCAGATTCTCCCACAGTATTGCAAGGAATTGTATATACGGTCTACCTGCTTGTTGCAGGTGGCATCTTCTTCTGGCTGACTCGCAAACCAACGGCACCCAGAAATAACCAACCTGAAAACAAAATAATCAAAGCACAAGAGTCTGTTGTGAGCAGGGCATAACAAAAAAATTCGAGAGTGATGCAAAGCTCTATATGTCTTTGTCGCACTCTCTTTTTTGTACCCCTTTTCATCAATAGGGGTTTTTTAAGAGATGAGATGTCTTGTAGGGGCCATAATTCATTACGCCCTGTAAGCGATAGACTAGTCACACAAGGGCATCAATGCCGACATTCCAATGTTCTTTAACCATGTGCATTGCTCACGGGGCGTAATAAATTATGTCTCCTACATCTGTTTTGCGATATTCGTATAAAAAATGTCTGATATAACAGAATAGCGTAATATTTTTGCGTAAAGCTTGCTATTTTCATTTTTCTTGAGTACAATAGAGGCATAGCAGTAAGAGGATGATAGTTATTCCCTATTTTGTATGTGTTTTCTCTCTCGTGGAAAGGCAGCTTTTATGCTTCGAGACCCTATTACAATAAGTCCAAAACTGATACAGGAAATCACTACTCGTGAAGACGCTGAATTTAGGAAGCGTACACCGCGTTCGCATGAAATTCATGAACGTGGTATGGCATCACTTCCACTTGGTGTCGCTAGTTCGTTTCAGGCTGTTCCTCCATATCCACTGTTTATCAGTCGTGCTGAGGGAAGTCATATTTGGGACTATGATGGCAATGAGTACGCGGACTTCCATCTTGCATTCGGTAGTTTACTTGTTGGACACTCACACCCTGTTCTCGTAAAAGCTTTGCGCGAACAACTTGGCAATGGTAGCCTCTACTCGTTGCCCAGCGCGGAAGTCGTTTTTCTTGCCGAGGAACTCGTACGACGTTTTGCACCACTTGAGCAAGTTCGTTTCTCAAACTCTGGTACTGAGGCCACAATGGATGCGCTTCGACTCGCTCGTGCTCATAAGAACCGCGACAAGATCGTGAAGATCGAAGGCTCGTATCACGGACACCATGACTCTGTTATGATGAGCACTAAACCGTCCAAGGAAGCAGCGGGTCCTGCTGAACATCCAAACACGGTGCCAGCGTCAAAAGGCATTCCTGCTGACGTGAAAACGAATGTCATCATCGCACCGTACAACGATGTTGAAGCACTGGATCGCATTCTGACAGAGCACGAGGGCGAAGTCGCGGCTGTCATCACTGAGGCTGTGTTGATGAACGTTGGTATCATGTTACCGGATGAGGGTTATCTACAAAGTGTGCGTGATATCACGCGTCGCCATGATGTATTACTGATTTTTGACGAAGTGAAGACAGGTGTTACCGTTGCTCCAGGTGGCGTGACCGAAATTTATCCTGTTGAGCCGGACCTGATCTGTCTCGCAAAGTCAATTGGTGGTGGTATGCCAATCGGTGCCTTTGGTGGGCGTAAAGAGATTATGGATCATATCGCTAGTGGTGAAGTGTTACACCTTGGAACCTTCAATGGCAACCCAATGTCTATGCGTGCTGGTCTGGTGACACTCACAGAAATCTTCACACCAGAAGCGCATGCACATGCAAACGCGCTCTCGAAGCAACTTGCCGATGGTTATCTAGGAATCATCGAGGAATTTGATTTGCCCATGCACGTGGCACAGATCGGTGCCAAAGGCTGTGCTATGTTCCGTTATCAGCGTGCGCGTAACTATCGTGCATGGTGGGATATCGACATGGAACTTTCCTACGCCTACTGGCTCTTCCTGGTCAACCGTGGTATTCTCTTCCCACCGGGATTGGACGATCAGTGGACGATCTCAGTACAGCACACGCAAGAAGACATTGACCATCATATGCATGTCTTCCGTCAGTTTGTCTCAGAATTGAGCCGTTAAGTATTCTTTTCCCTATACTGCGGAGGCTGCCAAGAGTACTCTTGGCAGCCTCCGCATTGAATTTCACCCTGCTAACGTTATATAGTAAAGAAGAGAATACTTTTCTTTTACATGTTTTTTACGACATCTCGTGTGATGTCCTATACATAGATAAAAACATTTTTATGCAAAGTAGTATAATAATGAACAACGACATATCACTTATAGAAACACAAAAGCAGCCTTCCATAGTAGGGTCGCCTACTCAACCACCTGTCAATCGGTGGCATGTTGACAGGTGGGTCTCTCCATTTTGGCATGATCGGCTTGTCGAGGGTGGGCTTATTCTTTCGATGGCTCTTTATTATGTGGTGAGTAACCCGAACATCCATATAGGACATCTTTCATTTACATCGTCAGTGTTTCACAATCCATTGTCCTCACTACCATTTCTGCTGATTTTTGCTGCACTCTGCTGGTATCGTTTACCATTCGCTGTTGCTTTACTTCCGCTTTCTCTTCCATACTATTTAAAGCAAAAACTAGTTTTTGGTTCCCACTATGAATTTAGCCTCGTCGAAATAACACTCGTAACGTGTGTACTTGTCGCTCTGCTTCAACTACTGGTGCAGCGAAAACACTGGCCTTACTGGTCTTCGCTACGTCAACTTCGTACTCGCTTAGGACCATTTGTTGTTCCAATAACACTTTTCTTTTGCATAGCAGCGTTTTCTATTCTTATAGCTTTTAGACGTGACTACGCATTACGAGCCTTTCGTGAAGAGGTATTTGATCCACTGCTCTATGTTCTGCTCGCGCTTACATGCTTACGTACTCGATCAGATGTAACGAGATTGCTAAGCGCACTGCTAGGAACGGGATTGATAATAGCGGTACTTGGACTTGCACAACTAGCTTTTTTTAAAAACACGTTGCAACTAGAAAATGGTGTGCGTCGTATCTCTGCCGTCTACGGGAGCGCGAATAGTATTGGACTCCTTTTCGATTATGTACTGCCCATTGGTTTTGCGGTGCTCTTCGCGAAAGTTTCGTTACGGCTCCGTATCGTTGTACTACTTTGTTGTCTTCCAATGCTCGTCGTCCTTTATCTCACGCAGTCGCTAGGTGCATGGGTTGCTATTGCGCTTGCATTGCTTTTTGTCGTTGCATTTGCTATTCGTAACCGTAAGCTTCTTCTTATTGGGGGGAGTATACTGGTGGTCGTGCTGCTTGTCGCAACGTTTTTGTTTCGTGGACAGATCACTAATCTTCTTACAGAACATCATACGAGTGAGAGTGTTAAAGGTGTCCAGACGGTAAGCACGGTGACAAAGCGTATCTACCTGTGGGAGAGCGCGCTACACATGATTCATGACAGTCCGTGGGTGGGATATGGCATGGATAACTGGTTATGCCATTATAGCCAGAACACCATCTGTGATGCCCACTATCACTACTGGATTGAGCAGGACCCTGTGACGCATAGAGACACAGGACTCAGATACGAACCATTTTTATCGCACCCGCATAACATCTTTTTGCATGTATGGGTCAGTATAGGCGTTTTTGGTCTGTTAGCCTTTATCGCCGTACTCGTCCTCTTCTTCTGGCTTTTCTCTTGTATCATACGACGCCTCGATGCTAACGCTTACAAGGGGTCAGAGTACTTACGCTGGATGACTATAGGCGTAGGTGCCGCGATGTTTGCGGCTTTGGTGCAAGGGCAGGTTGATAGTGCATTTCTAGAGCAAGACCTATCATTCTGCTTCTGGATACTCGTAACTGCGCTCCTGCTTTTACGTGTCCATTCTGAAACTGCATGGCGCGGTCAAACACGTTTGTCCTCGGAGACTGTGGTTAGGTAGGTTTAGAAATTATAATGAGAACGTGATACCTTTACTATCATACTGATTTTGCTTCTCAAATTCTGATGTAACAGTAATGGAAGAGAATGGGGGGGGTGTTTGGACCACCCCAATATATTAAAAAAAAGTTATTTTTATAAAAATTTTTTTTTAATGTTA